>JAAZYN010000190.1 GCA_014239625.1 Myxococcales bacterium
CGAATACACACAGCGCGCGGAACAGGTAGCGTCGGTTCATGTGAGCTCCTGACCGAGAGGGTACCGAAACAGGTACCGGAAGTGAAGCTGGCCCGTGCGGCCCGCTCCAGGGTCGAGGCGGCTTCGGGTGTCGGTGAACCGCCCGTGGCGGCGTCGATGATCGCCGCGGCCCGGGCGACGTGGTGGCCGCGTTACGGCGTTACCCTCCGGCGCGATCATCCTCGCCGACCCGGTGAGCGCCGTCCCCAACGGGTCGAGCGACACCCACAGCCACTCCAGGGTGCCGGATCCCAGGCGCGGACCCGACCTGGCTCGAGCGCAGCTTGTTTTGTCTTGACCTCCGTCGGCCCGGGCGCTCAAGGATGAAGGTGACCTCTCCCCGGGAGACCGCTATGGCCCGTGTTCAGCGATCGCACCTCTACGTCATGGCATGGGCGCTGCCTCTTGTGGCGTGTCCAGCCGACGCGCCGGTGTCGGACAGCCCCCTCGCGAGCTATGGCGGCTCGGCCTGCGCACCGATCGCGGACGACTGCAGGAAGGAACAGCGCGGCTGTGTGGTCACCGATGGCACCCCGCGCTGCGAGATGTGCCCAGAGGGCCACTACCCCGTCGGCGCCGAGGGTGAGTGCGCCGCGTTGACCGGGACGCGTTGGCATCACGTCTTCGCGCCGTGGGACCTGGAGCCCGGCGAGGAGGTGGGCGCGCTGTGCCAGAGCTGGATCCTGGACAACGACGAGCCGCTGTACGTGAACGCGGTGGAGTTCAAGACGACCGGCGGCTATCACCACTCGAACTGGTTTTTTGTGCCCGAGAACTACAAAGACTGGACGGCCGAGCCATGGCCCGACTGCTACGGCGAAGGCTTTCACGAGATCGAAGCGGCGCTGGCCGGGGGAGTGCTGTACGCGCAGTCGACCCAAACCCTCAGGGAGCTACAGAAGTTCAAGGATGGTGCCGTGGTCCGGATCCCGCCGCGGTCTCGAGTCATCACCGCCACCCATCTGCTCAACGTCGCGCCCAACCCGATGACCACCGAGATGGAGCTGTCTTTCAACGCGCTGGATGCGAGCGCCGTGGAGACGCTGCTGACGCCCTTTCAGCTCATCTACGCGCCGCTCGATATCCCCCCGAACTCCGAAGCCATGTTCGAGTCGTCGTGCGATGTCCGCGCCGCGTTCGAGAGCTCCAAACCGAACACGCCCTTCGACATGAAGCTTCACTATCTGCTGCCCCACTATCATAAGCTGGGTACCGACCTGCAGGTGGAGGTCATCGGCGGCCCAGATGACGGCATGCAGCTCCTCGATCTCGGCGCATACACCGCTGATCCCGGCGGCGTCACCTTCGACCCGCCCATCGACCTCACGGGTGCGGACGGCCTACGTTTTCGGTGTGGCTACAACAACCCCACGGACGCGGCGGTGGGGTGGGGGATCGGCGACCAGGAGATGTGCGAGGTGCTCGGCTTCATGGAGAGCACCATGGCGTTTTCGGCAGGGCCAAATGACAACACCGTGCTCGGCGTGATTCACGACGACGGCGTGGTGTGGAACGAAGGGGAGTGCTCGGTGCTGGGGTTCGACTTCACCCAGGAGCTCTGAGGCCACAGCTCCTGGCCGCCGCCATGCGTCGCGTCGTGTCAGCGCTGGCGACTGCGGCCACGTCGCCCGAACCGCGATCCGACATGCGGGCTAATCGCACTCGACCTGTAACGTGTACGGGCCGGTGTGGAAGCTCCAGCCATCGACCACGATGTAATAGTCCAACCCGGACGACGCGTTGAAGGTGACGACCTCGGGGTCGCCATCGTGCGAATAGTCGATACAGCTGTCCGGGTCGCAGGCGCCTTGCAGCAACCAGATGTTCAGGTCGTCACCAGCGAGCGGCGTCAGCGTGACGGTGACCGCCGCGTTGGCCGACACCTGGAACCCATACACGTGCTCGTCCGCGTTGTCCGCGTAGGCGTTGGTGCAGCTGTAGAGGTTCATGTCACCCCAGGTGCTCACCAGGCCTGTCTCCCCGTCGACGACGTCCCCACAGCCGATCGTGTACCCGGCCGAGCAGCTCCCCGCTGCGCCGTCATCTTGTGGCACGTCGGGCGCGGCGTCCGGGGGATCGACCACGCCGATGTCGGCGGTGATGGTGTCCGGGACGCCGAGATCTTGCAGGCTGGCGTCGCTGGCCGCGTCCTGATGGGTCTCGGGTGCCAGGTCCGCGGCGGTGTCCGAGGCGCCCTCGTCGGCCACGCCATCCTGGACGACCTCCGCCCCTGGAGCGGTCGGGAACTCAGCCGCCGCGTCCGTGGCGCCGTCGTCGGTGGCCCGTGGGCTGTCGACGGCGGCGTCGCCCGGCGCGGTGACATCGGTCGTGGGGAAGGCGCTGTCGATGGCGCAGACGCCCGAGGCGCAGACGAGGCCCTGGACGCACAGATCGGGCGCGATGCATCCGCAGCCGTCGGTTCCCAGCTGGCACACCGGGGCGGAGCCCGGGTCGGCGCAGCCCGCAGGGGACCAAGGGGCAACGAGGAGAGCGGCGATCAACGGCGGGGTGGGGCAGACGCGCATCTGCGGAGTATAGCTCATCGCCCCAGCGCTGACCCGGGCGACCGCGGCGGATGCGATTGGGGGCGCCCAGTTCCCCCGCCCAGCGGGCACCGGCCTCCGGGCGGGCCAGCGGGGTCACGGCACGTCGCAGGCCACCCGTCGGCGTCGGCGCGGGGTCGAAGAAGTCTGCGCGATGGCGCTGCGCCGTTGTATGGTGTGAGCTGATTCAATCCCGTCAACGAGGCCTCAACATGTCGCGACACGCCGGGCCCTTGGTGGTGCTCTTCATGCTGTTGGGGTGCGGTGAGGGGATAAGCGCCACAGAAGCGCCGTGCTCCATCGGGTCCCCCCAGCCGTGCGAGTGCGCGCCCGGTGTCTTCGGTACTCAGACCTGCGTCGAGGGCTCCTCCTTCGTCGCCTGCGACTGCAGCGCTTCGTTCATCGGCGCGGCTGACGTCGCCGACGCCGACGCCGCCGACGCCGAGGTCGGTGTCGACGCCGAGGTCGGTGTCGACGCCGACACGGGCGCTGAGGTCGGTGAAGACGTTTGGGCACCGTGCGTCACCTCGGATGACTGCGCACAGCATCCCGCCGACCCCTGCGCCCAGGGGATCTGCGCCGCCGGCGAGTGCATCAGCGCGCCTCGGCCAGGGGCGGCGTGTGATGACGGTGACCCCTGCACCGTCGACGACCTCTGCGAGCCCACCGGGATCTGCGCGGGTGGACCCAAGGACTGCATCGACGACAACGCCTGTACCGTCGACACCTGCGCCGCGGATGCCGAGGGGACCTGCTTGCACACCATCAACTTTGGCGTCGCCTGTGACGACGGCGAGGTGTGCACCCTCGACGACAGCTGCCAGGCGGATGGGACGTGCGCCGGTGTGCCGGAGCCCACCTGCCTCGCCGAGTGCGGAAACGGGGTGGTGGAGGCCGGCGAAGACTGCGACGGCGCCACCCTGGACGTCACCGCATGCAGCGAGCTCGGGCTCGGATATACCAGCGGCGCTGTGACGTGCGCGTCGTGCGCCTACGACGTCTCACAGTGCACGCGGTGCGGCAATGACCTCATCGAAGGCGATGAGGAGTGCGATGGCGCGGCGCCCATCACCTCGACCTGCGACGACGTCATCAGCGACAGCGTGGGGACGCTGAGCTGCACCGAGGTCTGCAGCCTGGACAGCTCAGGGTGTCTGAGCTGTGGCAACGGGATCGTGGAGGCCGGCGAGCAGTGCGACCTCTCCAACGCCGGCTGCGCTGTCGGGCAGTCGTGCGTCGACTGCGCGTGCGTCGGGGGCCCCGCCGATCCGTGCGAGTCCGCGGCGGCGGTCGGGGACCCGGCGTGTCTGTTGTTGGAGATCGACCAGACCGGCATCGGCTCCAATGGCTTCGATACGGTGTGGCGCGGTCAGAGCCTGGCCTTCACCGACGACGTGCTCGTCACCGGAGTCGCCTTCGCCAGCTGGAGCTGGGGGCCGCTGTACGACGAGTTTCGGTTGATGACCGCCGCCGACAATCTCAGCACGATCGCCTCCACGACGGCTATCTCCCACATCCAGGAGAGCAACATCAAGTGGTGGGAGCAGGCCGCCTTCGCCGCGCCCGTCGCGTTGACCGCCGGGGTCCCCTATACCCTCTGGTTTCACCTGGTCAGCGTGCCGTCGTCGACCCCCGGCTGTGACATCGAGGCCGTCGACCCCGGCTGGAAGTCCTACCACTCGGACGTAGCGCCGGAGCAGGCGACCCCGGGTGGGGGCGTCACGTGGGGATATCAATACGGGACGAACGTCCGCGTCTACGGCGCCATCCCCTGACCGAGTCGGGCCCGCTCGGAGCACCGTCAGCCGCCGATCGGCCACGGCTCGAGCGCGGGCTTCGGGAGCGCGTCAGGATCTGCCGTAGACCGGCACCAGCGCCCCGTGGGTCACGGTGTTCTGCGGGGACGCCAGAAACGCCACCGTGGCCGCGATCGCCGCCGTCGACGGCCAGGCCTCGTGGTCGGCCGTTGGCATCGCTTCGCGGTTCGCGGGGGTGTCGATGATCGACGGGATGATCGCGTTGACCAGGATCCCCTGTCCAGCCAGCTCCATGGCCAGCGCCTGGGTCATGTTGACGACGGCGGCCTTGGCCATGGAGTACGCCGCCATCCCGGCGACCGGGTGCAGCGCCGGCTTGGCGGCGACGTTGACCACCCGCCCGCCGTCTTCGCCCATGCTGCGCACGGCCTCGCGGATGCACAGGAAGCTCGTCAGCGTGTTCATGCGCCACTGCTGCTCGACCATCGACGCGGAGGTCTCGAGCAGCGGGGCCATGGCGAAACCGCCGGCCACCTGAATGGACGCCCAGAGCGTGCCGCATTCGCCGTAGACACGCGCAGCCACGCTCTCGTCGGCCATGTCGACCTGGTCGAACACGGTGACGCGCTCGTGGTCGCCGTACGTGAAGCGCGCGCTGGGCGTCCCCCAGCACGTCGCGTAGCAACGCGCTCCAGCGTCCAGCAGCGCACCCAGGACCGCGCTGCCGAGGGCGCCGGTGCCCCCGGTGACCATGACTGAGCGACCTTCGTACGACAGCTTCATGGCTCGGGTGTAGCGCGTAATGGCGTCACCAGCAACCACGTGGTCGCCCTTTGTGCCGACCGCCGCCCTCCGAGCCGGCGCCGGTGAGTCGCGCCCGGTTCATCATGGACCACCCCTGTCGAGCGTATGGACCTTCTACGGAGTCCACGCTTGGAGCGTCAATTGGCCACTGGCGCTGGCGGCGATGGGCTCGCTGGGTGGTCGTCTCAGCCGGCCGGCTCGACGCCAACGTCGACCCGGTCGGCTCCGCCGCTGCCCAGGGGATCCGCCGGATCCGTCGACGGCAGCGTGGCGCGGATGTGCATCGGGTGGCAGCAGACCTGACAGTCCTCGTACTGCTCCACCGAGCGCGTGGCGCCGTCGAAGGTCAGCTCGATGGCCGTGGGCTGCCAACAGGCCGGGCAGGTGACGGTGACGATCATGGGCGCGCTGACCTTACGGGGGCTCGGGGGCGCATCGGCCCGAGGCCACCAAACGTGTCCAAGCTGCGCTCTGGAGACGGTCCGCGCGCCGGCGATCTCACCCAACACGGTCCCCCCCATGGTCGGCGTCCGCGCGAAGGTGCTGCGGTCCACCGTGTAGCGATCGAAATGGGGCACGGAGCTGTCGGCCCACTCGAAGTTGCCCATCAAGCTCCAGTGATAGCGCCCGCGTACGTCGACACCTTCGCGGATGGCACGGTGAATCTGCTCGAGGGAGCGGACGGTGTGCTCGGCGCGGCGGTCGTTGTTCGCGGCCAGGCCCGACCCAATGACCCCGCGCGTGACCGCGCGCGCTAGGTCTGGCCAGCGGTTACCGAACTCGGCCAGCGCCGCATCCCAGGAGTGGGTCGCGCACCTGGCCCTGGGGCGCCAGCCGGCCGGGATGCGCGGGGCGCCGTCGCCGATGGCGGTCACGCGCCGGCGAGGTGTTCGACGAAGAGTTGGGTCAGCGGCGCTGGCGCGTCCGCATGGACCCAGTGGCCCGCGCCCGGCAGGGTGTGGAGTCGGATCGCGCCGTCGGCGCCCGCGAGGCGGTCCAGGATGAGGTCGGTCCAGATCGCGCTGCGCCCGCCGATCACGACGTGCATGGTCAGATCCAGGGGGAGGTCTTCGACAAATGGCCACACATTTGTCCCGAGGTAGCTGTGGAGCAAGGCCTCGACGCCTGGCAGGTCAAAACGCCAGACGAACCCCCCAGCGGACCTGTCGTGGCGGAGGTTGGTGGTCATCCAACGGGCGAGCGGCTCGCTGAAGCCTCGGCGCGTCAAGATCTGCACCAGCCCGGCCCTGCTCGACAGCGGAAGAGCGATCTCTTTGAGGGTGCCGATGACGCGGACGACCTCGTGGCGTGCCAGCGCGTCGTCGGTCATCGTCACGTCCCCAGGGACGGCGTCCAGCACCCACAGCTGGCGAAGCCCCGCGCTGTTGCGCTCGGCGTAGGTCATCGCCACTTTGGCCCCAAAGCTGTGACCCAGCACCGCATCGGGGGCGCAGCTCAACACGTCCAACAGGCGCGCCAGGTCGTCGGCGCAGGCGTCGATGGTGTGGGGCGCTGGGGCCCCGTGGGACTCGCCGTGATGCCGGTGGTCGGGGGTGATGAAACGCCAATCCGGCATCTGAGCCACCGCGCCGCGGAGAAACGACCGCCAGTTCTGCTTGGATCCGAGAATGCCGTGGAGCAGCACCGCGGTCCTGGAGGGCTCCGCGCCGTCGGCCGCGATGACGCTGTGGGCTGGGAGGTAGGTGGGCATGGCGCGTGGGTGAACTCGGGGATCGGAGTCGGCAGCGCCTACGA
>JAAZYN010000191.1 GCA_014239625.1 Myxococcales bacterium
CCTACCTTGAGCGCCACATCCTTGACTTCGGAGTGGTCGAGGGTGCTCTCGATCACCCCCGCGGCGTGGTTGGTCACAACGCTTATGCCGGCGACCCCGATCCCCATATGACGCAACGCGATAGCCTCGGGGACGGTGGACATCCCCACGCAGTGCGCCCCCATCGTGCGCAGCATCCGGATCTCCGCCGGTGTCTCGTAACAGGGACCCGAAAGCGCCGCGTAGACCCCATGCTCGAGGCCGACCCCCGCCTCCGCGGCGGCTGCATCCAATAGCGCGCCGAGCTCCCGGCAATAGACCCGCGACATATCGGGGAACCGTGGCCCCAGCTCGGCGATGTTGGATCCCAGCAGCGGGTTGTCGCCCATCAGGTTGAGGTGGTCGACGATGCGACACAGCGTGCCCGGCTCGAACCACGGTGGGATCCCGCCGGCCGCGTTGGTGAGCAGGGCTCTCGGCGCCCCGAGGCGCCCCAGGACGCGCGCGCCAAAGACGCACTCGCTCATGGGGTAGCCCTCGTAGTAGTGGCTCCGGCCGCTGAGCACCGCCACCGGCAGCCCTTCGAGCGTACCGCACACGAGCTGACCGGCATGGCCCGCGACCTTGGGGACCGGCATGTGGGGGATCGCCGTGTACGGGATGCGCGTCGCATCTTCCACCAGCTCACCGAGAGCGCCGAGGCCGCTCCCGGCGACCACCCCCAGAGCGATAGTGGCGTCACCGATGCGGTCCCGGATGGCCGCCGCAGCTTCGTCGAGCTTGATGATCATGTCCGCTGCCACTCGTCCTCCGTTTCAGCTGATCCTATCAAGGATTAGCGGCGCTGGCTCCCGAGGTTCGCCGTCCAGGGCGAAGGCCGCCCGGAGCCGCTCCACCGTGGCTGACGGGGGCGGCCCCTGGGCACCGTGAAACACGGTCATCAGCGGGTCACCTGCGGTGACCTTCGCGCCCACCGGGGCCTCGACGCGACATCCCACCGCGGGGTCGATGACCGCGTCCTTTGTAGCTCTCCCCGCCCCGAGAGAGACCGCCGCGAGGCCCACCTCCAGACCGTCTATCGCCGCGACGTAGCCGCTCGTGTTGGCGCTGATGACCGTGCCCTCGTTGGCTCTGGCCAAGCCTGCCAGGTCACCGCCCTGAGCTGCCACCATGCGTTCGAACCGGCTCAGCGCCGATCCGTCGTCGAGCGCGGCCTCGATCCTGGCCTGGCCAGCGCCCTCGTCGACCCCCTTGGACAGCTCCAGCATCGCGCCACCCAGGGCCACCACGAGCTGTCGAATATCCTCCGGGCCGGCGCCGCGGAGCGTCTCCAACGACTCCTGTACCTCGCAAGCGTTGCCGATCATCCGCCCCAGCGGCTCCTCCATACGCGTCAGGAACGCCACGACCCGACAGCCCATGGACTCGCCCACGCGGACCATGGACTCGGCCAGGCGGCGGGCGTCGTCGAGGGTCTTCATGAAGGCGCTCCGGCCCACCTTGACATCGAGCACCAGCCCCTCGATGCCTTCCGCAAGTTTCTTGCCCATGATGCTAGCGGTGATGAGCGGGATCGACTCAACCGTGGCGCTCACATCGCGCAGCGCGTAGAGCCGCTTGTCTGCGGGCGCCAACTCATCGGTCTGGCCGTTGATGCAACAGCCGACCTGGGCCAGCACGGACTTGAACGCATCCACGGAGAGATCGGCTCGGTATCCGGGGATGGACTCGAGCTTGTCGATGGTGCCACCCGAGTGTCCGAGACCGCGCCCGGCGATCATCGGCACGATGACCCCGGCGGCCGCAGCGGCCGGCGCCAGCGGGATGGAGATCTTGTCGCCCACGCCCCCGGTAGAGTGCTTGTCGACCCGCCCTGGTCCCAACTCGGCGAGGTCCAATACCACCCCCGAGCGCATCATGGCATCCGTCCACGCGCTCGTCTCGCGCTCGTCCAGGCCGTTGAAATAGATGGCCATCGCGAGGGCCGCCATTTGGTAATCCGGCACCCTGCCGCTCGTATATCCAGCGATCAGGCTGCGGATATGCTCACCAGCCAGGGCTCTCCCGTCCCGCTTCGCGGCGATGAGTTCGACGGTGTTTATGACAGCAACTGCACGTAGAAGCTGTCGCCACCCTGGACCTCGGGGATCCCGAAGTTGTCCACCAAGGTGGCCGCCAGATCCGTCAGTGACGCGCGCGTCCCCAGATCAATCCCGGACTCGACGGCTGGGGTATAGCAAAGCAGGGGCACGTATTCGCGCGTGGCGCCCCGGGTAGCGCTCAACGTCGCGTCGCACCCGCTCGAGCCGATCACCAACAACAGCGTCTCGGCCGTCATGTGGTCCAACACTGTCCCCAAGTCCTGATCGACCAGCGTGAGCGTGCGAGCCAGGCTGATAGGGCCACTCTTTCCGACCTCTGCGCCATCGCTCGCGCCGACGACGGCGAGCACGACGCCGCGGATCGGCGTCTGCAAAGCTTTCACGATGTTGTCCATGATGTCGGCCACCATGGGCGTCTCGACGGAGGCGGTGACGCTCTCTTCTGGCAAGAGCGTCGTCGCCTTGCCCAGGGCGACCACATCCAGACCACCCTCGGCCAACACGGGAAGGGTCCGAGCGAACATCTCGGTGACGGCCCCGGAGAGATCGGTCCCGGCGCCCGCGCGACCCACTCGCGCGATCGAGGCCGCCGGCGGATCCGCCTGCTCGATGCCACGCAGCGGCACCACGTTGCCGAGCCCCATCCACTTCAGCAGGGGCAGCTCCACGCCGGCGATGTAGTTGGACAGGTTCTGCAGGGTGGCCGCTCCCCGGTCTCCATAGTCTTCAGCGTCCGGCAGCGCACCTACGCCCATCCCCTCGACGACCAGCACCACGACCTGGGAGAAGCGACCCGCCTCCGGGACCTCGCTCGACCGCTCGCCGCCTTGTTCCTCAGTGGGTTCGTACGATTCCATGGGCTCCCTCCTCGCCTTTTCCAACTCCCCATCCGGTGCATCTTCCAAAAGACAGCGGGAGCCGTCAATCCGGCTCGGGTGGGTTCGTGATGATGGGAAACGGTCCCCGCCGCCTAGACGGCTGCGGCCGAGGCCCTGAAGATACGGGAAACCGCCGCTCCGACGCCATTTTAGACGCGCCATCGGGGTCACGCTTGAACGCGACGCGATGGGCGTGACCACAAAAATAATAGAACGCAGCCTTGAACAGCAGCCGGGGCGTTCGCGACGTCGGCGTGAGCGCCGCGGCACAGATTGCGCATCCCGCACGCGCTGGGATGGGTTCATCAAAAGGATGGGTCACACTGTGTCCCATAACCAGATTGAGAGCGCGACGCCAGTCACTTGCACTTTCCGGTCTCCCCCACCCATGCTCTAGCCCGTTGAGTTCACCGAACCCCAGCCGCCTCCGAAGGCCCGCACTTCGCCTCGTCCATCTGCGCTGGACCAACGCGAAGCGCCGCATCCTCGGCGGCGGTCTGCTGCTCCGCATGGCCGGCGCGCTGCTGGTTCCGGCCATGCTGGTGGCGATGGCGTGGGCCCTCGACCATCTCGCGTCGTCGGTAGTGGCGCGAGGCGCTGACAGCACCGTGCTGCTGCGAGGTGGGACCGTCGTCACGATGGATGACGCCTTCACCGTGGTCGACGCGGATGTGCGTATCGGTGCCGACGGGCGGATCGCCGCCGTGGCCCCAGGGCTCCCGAGCGTGGACGGCGAGCGGGTGATCGACGTGAGCGGTCGCGTGATCCTCCCGGGGTTTATCCAGACCCACGTGCATCTGTGCCAGGTGTTGTTTCGCAACCTCGCTGACGACTTGTTCCTGTTGGACTGGTTGAGCCAGCGGATCTGGCCGCTGGAGGGAGCCCACACCCCCGAGAGCCTGAGCGCCAGCGCTCAGGTGGGCCTCGGTGACCTGTTGTTGGGCGGGACGACCGGTATCGTCGACATGGGCACCGTGCGGCACACCGAGGTCATCCTCGACGCCATCGTGGACTCGGGTATGCGCGCGGTGGCGGGCAAATGCATGATGGACAGGGAGGACAACCCGGCGGTTCTGCGTGAGGGTCGAGACGCGAGCCTGCGCGACAGCCTCGCGCTGGCGGACCGGTACGATGGCGCTGGAGACGGGCGCTTGCGCTACGGTTTCGCCCCTCGTTTTGTGCTCTCGTGCAGCGAAGGGCTGCTGCGGGACACCGCGGCCGAGGCGAGGCGGCGGGACCTCTGGCTACACACCCACGCCAGCGAGAACACCGAGGAAGTGCGCATCGTGCTGGAGCTCTCCGGTGGCGTGCCCAACGTGACCTACCTGGCGCAGATGGGAGTCGCTGGCCCCAAGACCGTGCTCGCCCACTGCATTCACCTGGACCCGAGCGAGGTGGCCCAGCTCGCTGAGCACGGCACCCACGTGGCCCACTGCCCGTCGGCCAATTTGAAGTTGGGCTCTGGGATCTGCGATGTCGCGGGGCTCCTCGCTGCAGGAGTCAGCGTCTCCATCGGCGCCGACGGGGCGCCGTGCAACAACAAGCTGGACGCCTTCACCGAGCTGCGGACCGCCGCGCTGCTGCAGAAGGTCAAGCACACCCCGGCGGCGCTGCCCGCTCGGCAGGCGCTGCGGGCTGCCACCCGGTCGGGGGCTGCGGTGTTGGGGATGGAACACGAGTTGGGGCAGGTGCGGCCGGGCTTTCGTGCCGATCTCCAGGTGCTCCAGCTCGACGATTTGCTCGACGGACCGGGCGGTGACCTGCACTCTCGGCTGGTGTACGCGGCGTCGCGGAGCAGCGTGGAGATGGTGATCGTTGACGGGCGCGTGGTGGTCGAAGACCGTCAGCTCGTGGCGTTGGATCGGCAGCGTGTGCTGGCGAGCGCCCGACAGGAGCTCCGCGGCTGCCTGTCCCGGGCGGGCCTCTCGGCGTGACCGCGGGCGCAGGTCGATCGACGCGCGACGCCGTGGCCCCGTGGCTGGGAGCAGCTCTCTTCACCGTGTTTGCGGTGGTGTACGCCTTCACCTCGGGAGCGTTCGTCCACTGGCTCGACTCCGGCGAGCTCTCTCTGGCCGGCGCCACGCTGGGGATTCCGCACCCGCCGGGGCACCCCGGGTACGTCATGTTGTCGCACGCCGCTGCGCTCCTGCCGATTGGAACCGTCGCCTTTCGGACCGCCCTGTTGAGTGGGCTGCTGGCGGCCGGCTCGGTGGCCTTGGTGTACCGGCTCGGTGCGACCCTCGCCGCTGTCGCGAGGGGGCGCGATACGCCGACCGCCGGCGACGTCGCTACCGCAGCCACGATGGCGGTCGTCTTCGGCATCTCCAGTGCTCTGTGGCTCAACGCTGTGCGCGCCGAGGTCTATACGCTGCAGCTCTTCTGCGCCCTGCTGACATTGCTGTGGGCCGTCCGGTGGAGTCTGGACCCAGCGGACCACACGGCTCTTCGCTGGGCTGCTCTGGCGGCGGGGTTCGGCCTCACCAACCACCACTATCTGATGGTGTTGCTGGGGCCTGCCTTGCTCGTCACCGCCTTGGGGCGACGTGACCATCGTGCCGTCTTCCGGACGCAGATCGGCTGGGTCCTCGGCCTCGGCGCGCTGCCCCTGCTGACCTATGGGCTCTTGCCGATCCGGGCCTCGGCCGACGCCTTGCTCAACTTCGGCGATCCCAGCTCCGCCGAGCGCTTCTGGGCAGTGCTCACGGCCCAGCAGTTTCAGGGCTCGGTGTCCGCCGTGAACGTGTCGGTGATGAGCAACCTCGGGGTGGCCCTCGAGATGATCATCCGGTCCGTCGGCATGCCGGTCATAGCGCTCGCGTTGCTGGGGCTGGCGGGTCTCGGTACCAGGCGTCGACACCTGGCGGTGGTCATGACCGTGGCGATCGCCGGTAACCTGGCCTCCAAGGTCGTCATGGACCTGGACCCGCAGAATCCGGACGCTGATGGCTATCTGTTGCTCAGCTTCGGGCTGTTCGCGGCCATGGCCGCCGCAGGTGCGGGGGGAATCTATGCGTGGGTGAAGGCCCCTGGCGGGCGCGTCGCGTCGGCGGTCGCGGTGGCCACCGCGATTTGCGTGGCCGTGGCCAGCCTGGCACCCACGGCGCGGCGCTCTGACCTCGACGGCACGCACGCCACCGCAGCCCTGGACAGCGTGACCACGGGCCGAATGTCCCCCGGCGCGCTGGCGCTGACCTCATTTTATACCCTGCACTTCAACCGCCAGTGGTATGCCGCGGTGGAGGGCTATCGATCCGATGTCGAGGCGCTCCAGGTGGGGCTCGACCGAGGCGTCGACGGTGGCAGATCGCTCGACCGGTGGGCTTCCCGCCATGCGCCCGGGGCGCGCTCGCTGACGCGGGCTCACGTCGCGACCGGTCGATGGCCGCAAGCCGAGACGCTTCAGCTGGCGAACATCCGCCCGGTGTACATCGAGCCCACGTTCAGCGGGCCGATACCCCCGCATCGGACCGAGTATGCCTCGTTGTATATGCGCGTCCGCCGGGCGGGGGCTCGGCGGTCGTCGGGGTTGAGGGAGCAGGCTGTGGACGCCGAGCGTCTGGAAGTGTTGACGCGGGGAGAGCTAAGACGGCTCCTGGAGCCGCGCAAGATGCTGCTGCTCGTCTTGCTGCAGGTGGCGGTGGTGCGGCTGAAACAGCTCGAACCGGCGGGCGCGAAGATGGCCCTGGACATGGTGGACGTGATCAGCCCGCGCAACCCGTACTCTCGTCGGCTGGTGCCCCTGGTCAGGAGCATGATGGACGCTGTCGATTCGCGTGACATCACGGCGCTGAGGCGTGTCGCCGGGGAGGTGGCGTCCACCGACTTCGCCAACCTGGTGTTCGGCCGCCGGAGCGATTGAAATGTCTGCGCCCTCCTGCAACCATTGCGCGATGTTGACCACAGCCATAGCGCGATGCGCGGGGGTGT
>JAAZYN010000192.1 GCA_014239625.1 Myxococcales bacterium
ACACCGATGCCACAGACGCCGTCGGCCTGGCAGGCTCCACCAACGGCGACCAGCTCGGCGCTGCCAGGATCCTGCCAGGCCAGGCCATCGTCGATGACGCCGTTGCAGTCGTTGTCGACTCCGTTGCAGGTGCCCTCCGGGCTGCCTTTGGGCCCGGGGGCAGCAGCGACGAGAGCGGGGATGAGAAGTGTGACGGGCTCGACAACGACTGCGACGGGGAGGTCGATGAGGGCCAGATGTACGCCGCGAGCGGGGGCGGACAGCTCGCCCTGGGTGAAGCATGTGGCCGCGGTCCTTGTGCAGGAGGGACCGTGGTCTGCGGCGACGGAGAGGCGGTCTGCAGCTCGTCGGACCAGGCCGACAGCGGCGAATGGTGTAACGGCATCGACGATGACTGCGACGGCGCCATCGACGAGCCGGTGTCATTGGCCGTGCACTGCCCCGACGCCAACGTGGGCGTGTGCAGCGGCGCCGCGCCAGTGGCCGCCGAGTGCGTCCCGGGAGAAGAGGCGCCGGTGTGCGCCTACGGCGCGGCGAATGGTTGGCAGCTCGAAGAGACGCTGTGTGACGGCTTGGACAATGACTGCGACGGAGAGACCGACGAGGGTCTGGGCTGGATGTCGCCGCAAGGCGTGTGGGCCCCACTCGGCACTACCTGTAGCGGCACCGGCGCGTGCGCGGGCAGCGCTGACGGTGTCGTGGTCTGCCACGGGGGAGTCGGGCGGTGCTCGACAAACCTGGAGCTGATCGACATGCCTGAGCTCTGCAACGGGATCGACGACGACTGCGATAGCGAGACCGACGAGGTCGATCCGACCGTGCCTGGGGGAGGCGTGTGCAAAGCCAAAGGCGTCTGCGAGCCCTGGACGGATGTGCTGCCGACCTGCGACGCTGGTCAATGGTCCTGCGGCTACGACGCGGACCCGAGCTACGAGCTGATCGAGACTCAGTGCGACGATCTGGACAACGACTGCGATGGCCTGACCGATGAGGCCACCCCCAAAGCCTTCTCCGGCGAGCCTGTGTTGCTGCAAATCGGTCAACCCACCGACCGCTTGTGGGACCCGGTGCGGGGCAGCGGCGGCTCCCTGTGGCAGGCCGGCGGGCTCGACCCAGAGCTCCGCCCCCTAGATGACGTATGGCACTATCACCCAGCGCAGGATAGCTGGCACCAGAAGCCTGCGCTGCCGGCCCCGGCGGGCGGCGCGGCGACGGCGTGGATCGCTACGCATGGCGCGTTGTTGGTGCACGGTGGCATGGTGACACCTCCAGACCCTGGCGGCGCGGCTGGATTTGGCGGGACCATGAGCCCGGTGGAGACCTTCTGGCTGCTCGATCCAGGGCAAGGCGCGTGGGTCGAGGTCAGCCAGCAGCTGTCGGCGGCGCTGCCCAACGCCACCCAAAGCCTGGCGCGGGCGTTTCACGCCATGTGCGCCATGTCCGACGGGACCCTCGTGCTGGTCGGGGGACGTGTAGCAGACAGCGCTGCGACCGCAAGTCCGGTCGCGCTACGCGGGACCCTCACCAAGGCGGCCGACGACACCTGGTCGGTGATCTGGGAACCCTTCGAGGCGCAGCCGACGCCGCGAGTCGGTCACCGGCTCTTGTGCGAGCCTTCCACCGGTGCCGTCATCGCCATCGGCGGAACGAGCCCTGGGCTGTCCGTGGTCCCCTTCGTGGAGGGCTGGACTCCCGACGGGTCGGGCTGGACCGCCCTGGCCGGGACCCCGACGCCGACCAACCAGCGTCTGTTCGTCGCTACGGGGTACGATGAGGGTTCTGGCCTGCTCGCCATCCACGGCGGTTTTGCAGCGCCGACCAGCGGCGGGACCTTGGTCTCCGACGCGCTGGCCGGAGCCTGGCGGCTGGACCTGGGGCTGGCGCTGGTGGGCACGTCGGATATCTGGACGCCCTGGGAGGTGATGGCGCTGGTGCCGGCCCAGGGTGGCGGGGCGCTGTTGACCGACTCTACGGGGTGGCTGCGTTTGGGCGGCACCACCCAAGCAGGCCTCACCTGGCGACTGAGCTGGCGCGTCGGCAGCGGCTCCGTGGTCCCCCAGGCCAACTCATGGCACGGGCCCTCTCCGCGTGTTGGGGCGACGGTGGTGGTGGCCCCCAAGACCGGCGTCACATACCTCGTCGGCGGGGCCCGCGGCGTAGCGATGAACGCGCCGGTGTTGCCGCTTCAGGATGTCCTGTCGGCAGCCCCTGCGCTGCAAAGCTGGACGGTGGAGGTGCCATCAGCCCCGCCGACCGGCGACGGGATCGCCACCACAAAACCCTCGATGGCCTTCGCCAGCGGCCTGTGGGACCCGGTCGGCAAGAGAGCGCTCCTGATCGGTGGGGTGTCGGCCATCACCGGCGACGCCGCCACCAAACTGTGGGCCTACGTCCCGGACGCCTCGGGCGGTGAGGGCGACTTCGTCAAGGTGGATGCCCAAGGCGAGAAGCCGGCGGCCGCGTTCCGCCCCATCTTCGGGCTGGGTCCAAACGGCGCGACGGCCTGGCTATACGGAGCGCATGAGGTCACACCGGCGACCGACTCATGGACCCAGGAACCTTTCGGAGCCCACGTCTGGTCGCTCAGCCTGGCAAACTCGACCTGGACACGCACCGACCCGATCAGCGGCCCGATCGGCACCCGAGCCGCTGGCGGCGTCCATGCAGACGGGATCGACGCCCTGGTGATGAACGCCGAGGACCTGGCGCTGTGGGAATACGACACCGTCGGCGAGAGCTGGACCAAGCTGTCGGTTGATATCCCGCTAGAGGACGGAGCGACGCTGGACGCGTTCGTCTACGACCCCCTCGCACGGGTCGCGTTGGCGCTCCTGGCGGACCCGGGGAGCCCCTGGCAGGCGAGCCTGTGGACGGCCGACTTCCAAACTGGAGACTGGATCGAGCGAGACGGGATCCCGCCCACCGGAGCGGCCGTGGCGATGACCAGCCATCCGTCCCTGGGAGCGCTCGGCCTGGGCGGCCACAGCGCCTCCGGAGTCTCAGCATCGCTCTGGCGCGTCGATCAAGTCTGCGCGTCCAAGGTCGCTACCTGACCCGAGGATCGCGGAGCGCCGGCCAGCGCCGGCCAGCGGCGGTGACGCGGGCCACACGCAGCGACAGCCCGCCGCCCGGTCGTTCAGGTCCAGCGGCTGGTGCTCAGGACCTCTGGACCATGCGTCTGCTCGCGCCCGCCGCGTCTGAGGCTGGCCAGGCAGCTCCGATCGATCTCGTCACGCAACAGCGCGTGGAGCTGCGGCCCGGCGTCCACCAACAGGCTCATCATGTGACGCTGCTCCGGGCGCCCCGGCGCCTGGTCTTCGTACCCATGAACCACGAGCGCCTCAAACTCCCTCATGTCGAGGTCGTCGTTGTCGCACAACGGAATGATCTTGACGGCTTCGCCGGGGGTGAGGGGACGATCGCAGTCGATGAGTAAGCGTTGGGCGTGATAGCGCAACGCCCAACAGAGCTTCAGCTCGACTCCATCATCGATGATCAGCTTCAAACGTGTACGGTCGGCACTCATAAGTTACGGGCTCGCGGGCTAGCGCTTGGAATGCTTGGCACATTCGGGCGGTGTTGCTGGATGCTCCCGATCGATCGGGTCGATCGGCGCTGACGTCAAAAAAGGGAGCGTGTATAGTCCGCGGCCTGCAAACCACGGGCGTCGAGGTCCCGCACATGCACGAACTGCACAGCTATCTTGAGGGCTCTTGGGTGCGTGGGTCCGGCGAGGCCACGACGCTGCTCAACCACGCGACCGAAGAGATCGTGGGCACTACCGTGACCCGCGGCCTCGACATGGGGTCCGCCCTGGGGCATGCGCGCGCCGTGGGCGGCCCGGCCCTTCGCAGCCTGACCTTCGCCGAGCGCGGCGACATCCTGCGGCAGCTGGCCGACGCGATCGTCGGCATCCGCAAGGAGCTGCTGCTGCTCTCGACGATCAACAACGGCGCGACGCGTTCGGACTCCAAGTTCGATATCGACGGCGCGTCCTTCACGCTGCAGGCCTATGCCGAGCTGGGCGCCGAGCTGGGCGACTCCCGCTGGCTGGTCGACGGGCAAGCCGTCGAATTGGCACGCTCCAAGCGCTTCGCTGGGATGCACATCAAGACGCCGCGCCTCGGCGCCGCGGTCCACGTCAACGCGTTCAACTTCCCCGCGTGGGGGCTGGCCGAGAAGCTCGCCGTGGCGCTGCTGGCCGGCATGCCGGTGGTGACCAAACCCGCCACCGCCACGGGGCTGACCGCGTGGCGCATGACTCAGGCCTTCGTCGAGACGGGCGCGCTCCCCGAAGGCGCCCTGTCGTTCATCGCCGGAAGCGCGGGGGACCTGATCGACCACCTCCAGTTCGGGGACGTCCTGGCGTTTACCGGCTCGAGTGGCCTCGGCCGCCGGTTCAAGAGCGCGCCACACCTGGCCGCCGGCGGCGTCCCCGTGAACGTCGAGGCGGACAGCCTCAACGCTGCGGTGGTGGGCCCCGACGTGGACCGCGATGGGGACACCTTCGCGATGGCCATGCGCGACATCTTCCGCGACATGACTCAGAAGACCGGACAGAAGTGCACCGCCATTCGGCGCGTCCTCGTCCCCGAAGACCTGGTCGAAGACGCCATCGAGGGGCTGGTCGAGGCTGCTGACCGGCTCAAGATCGGTGACCCGAGGCAGGAGACCGTCCGGATGGGGCCGGTAGTGAGCGCCGCGCAGCGAACCGACGTGCTCGAGGGCCTCGGCGAGCTGGCCACAGCGACGACCAAGATTCGGGGCAGCGGGCGCCCGAGCGCGCTCCACGGAGTGGATGGCGACAAGGGCTTCTTCGTCGATGTCCACCTCTTCGCCGCGAGTGACCCAGCAGCATCGATGGCCGCAGACATCGTCCACGACCGAGAGGTCTTCGGTCCCGCCGCGACGATCCTGCCGTATGACGGAAGCGTGGAGCAGGCGACGGCCCTGCTGGCTCGTGGCGGCGGTGGCCTGGTAGCGTCGGTCTACACCGACGACCGCCGCTTCACGCGAGACATGCTGCTAGCCGCCGCTCCGTACCACGGACGCCTCCACCTGGGGTCCCGGCGGGTCGCGGAGTCGGCGCCAGGCCCAGGCACCGTCATGCCCCAGCTGGTACACGGGGGGCCGGGCCGAGCCGGGGCAGGTGAAGAGCTGGGAGGCATCCGCGGGCTCGACCTGTACATGCAACGGACCGCGGTGCAGGGGTACAAGCCGCTGATCGAGAAGCTGCTGGATGGCACCTGATGTGGCGACGCCCCCTATGTGCGCTTATGGGCGCGGCGCTGACGCTGACCCTGTGGACCACGGCGAGGGCTGATACCCAGCAGCTCCCATGCCGAAAACTGGGGCGCGGCGACACGGTCAAGCTGGACTTCCACCAGACCCCGCTCGCCGTGGTGGCCCGAACGGTCTCATGCCTGGTCGGGGTCAACCTGATGTTTCAGCCCACGACGCTGCGCACCAAGCCCATCACCGTGATCTCCAGCCGCCCCATCGACCGGCCCGGCGTGTGGGCCCTTTTTTCGAGCGCCCTGCGCCATCTCAAACTGCGAGTCGAACGACGTGATGCCTTCTACGTCATCGTCGAGAGCTGAAGGACCACACCGCGAATGTGCGGAACGAGCGGTGGCTCACGGGCTCACGCCATCCACAATCGCATTGACTTGAACATGGCGCTGCGTAAGGTCTCCGATCTCGTCCGGTGGGACTGTTTGCAAGCCGGAACAGTGAGGTTGAAGTGACGGCATCGTGGAAAGATCGCCTTGGCGACCGGATCCCCCCTGAGCTCGGTCGCGAGATCGACATCTACGAGACCCAGATGGCGCTGCGAAAACAGGGCAAAGTTCCGGAGAAGGTCTTCGCCGAGACCCGGCTCCGGCGCGGCATGTATGGGCAACGGTACGACAACGGCCAGCGCCACGACGGGGTAGCCGTTCGGAAGCTCCAGTTCCCGCGGGACTGGACCAAGGGGCCGGACACCATCTGGGACGCGCCGGGGATGCTGCGCATCAAGATCCCGATGGGTCGCATGACCGCCGCACAGCTCGACTGCATGAGCGATCTCGCCCAGGAGTATTCCGACGACATCTTGCACGTCACCACGCGACAAGATATCCAACTCCACTTTGTGCATATGGACGACGGCCCTGCCCTCATGAGGCGTCTGGCGGCCGTGGGGATCACGACCCGAGAAGCGTGCGGCAACTCGGTTCGCAACGTCTGCGCCTGCCAGTTCACCGGCGTGTGTCCGGACGAGGCCTTCGACGTGACGCCCTACGCCGAGGCCTGCACCTACTTCCTGCTGGGCCACAAAGATGTCCAGGACTTCGGCCGCAAGTTCAAGATCGCCTTCTCCGGATGCAAACAACACGCCTGCGGTCTGGCCAACTTTCACTGCATCGGCGTGGTCGCCCGGACCCGCGTCGTCGACGGCGAGACGGTGCGCGGTTTTGAGTTCCTGGTCGGCGGCGGCCTCGGCGCGGTGCCGCGACAGGCCAAGCTCTTCGACGACTTCTTGCCAGCCCACGAGCTGCTGCCGATGTGCCAGGCCGTCTCACGGGTGTTCGCGCGGCTGGGCGAGAAAGACAACCGGTCCCGCGCGCGCCTGAAGTTCCTGGTGCAGAAGATCGGCATCGACGCGTTCCGCGACCTGGTGCTCGAGGAGCGCAAGGCCCTCCCGCAAGACGACCGCTGGCAGGCGTTCCTCGACGATCTGCACGCCACCGACGACACTCCCCTCAAGGCGGGATCAGCGCTCTCTGACCAGGCCATCCACGACGCCGGCGCCGACTTTTCTCAGTGGCTGAGCACCAACACCCGCCCACAAAAGCAGGACGGATATGTCACCGCGACGGTGCGCTGCCCGCTGGGTGACATCAC
>JAAZYN010000193.1:0-2140 GCA_014239625.1 Myxococcales bacterium
CCGAGCTGCTGATGGACGGGGGCTTCGTCGACCAGGAGCTCCTGCCCGTCACCGATCAGCTCTCGAGCCGGTTGCGATTTCTCGACGACGTCGGGCTCGGCTACCTGGGTTTGGACCGCCAGGCCCGAACGCTGTCGGGGGGAGAGGTGCAGCGCGCCAACCTGACGACGGCCGTAGGCAGCGGGTTGGTGAACACCCTGTTCGTGTTCGATGAGCCGTCCGTCGGGCTGCACGCGCGGGACGCTCATCGCGTCTCACACCTCCTGCGGGAGCTGACGACCCGTGACAACACCGTCGTCGTCGTCGAGCACGACCCGGACATTCTTCAGTTCGCCGACCACGTCGTGGAGATGGGGCCTGGGGCCGGCGCCGCGGGGGGGAGGGTGGTGTTTCAAGGCCCCCCGGCGGACCTGTTGAGGGGCGACGACACGGCCACTGGGCGGGCCCTTCGACGGCCGCGAGGCTCGCATCAGCTGGCGACGGGTGACCTGAGCGACGCGCCGGGTGTACGCATCGTGGGCGCCACCGCTCAGAACCTCCAGGGGGCCACCGCGAGGCTGCCGCGTGGCGCGTTGACGGTCGTCACCGGTGTCAGCGGATCGGGAAAATCCACGCTCATCGAGCAGGTGCTCCATCGGGGCATCCTCCGTGAGCGCGGCGAGATGACCGATGCACCTGGGCCGTGCGAGGCCTTGGAAGGGCTCGAGGACGTGGGGCAGGTGGTCTGGGTGAACGCGGCCCCTCCTGCGTCGAATTCGCGTGCCAACCCGGCGACCTACGTAAAGGCGTGGGACGTGTTCCGCCGAGAGCTCGCCAAGCAGCCGCTGTCAAAGGAGCGCGGCTACACGCCTGGCACCTTCTCGTTCAACTCGGGGAAGGGACGATGTCCGCTGTGTCAGGGCGCCGGGTTCGAGCGCGTCGAGATGCAGTTTCTCAGCGATGTATGTCTCACCTGCCAGCTCTGCAGGGGGCAGCGTTTCACCGACGAGGTCCTGGAGGTCGGCTGGAATGGAAGAAACGCCGCAGACATCCTGCGGTTGACCGTGGACCAGGCGCTCGAGGCGTACGCGGGTCATCGCGTGACCAAAAAGCTGCGGGGCCTGCACGACGCTGGCCTGGGTTATCTGCAGCTGGGTCAGTCGCTGGCCACCTTATCCGGCGGTGAAGCGCAGCGTCTCAAGGTGGCCCACCACGTCAGCGTCGCTCAGACCAAGGACGCCCTGATCCTGTTGGACGAGCCGAGCACCGGACAGCACCTGGAAGACGTCCAGAAGCTTGTCGCCAACCTCGAGGCGCTCGTCCGATCCGGAAACACGGTGGTGGTGATCGAGCATCACCTGGACGTCATCGCGGCCGCTCACCACATCATCGATCTGGGCCCAGGCGGAGGTGACGAGGGAGGGAAGGTGGTGTTCCAGGGCCCTCCGGCCGACCTCGTCGACGCCGCGTCGGAGACCGGTCGGCACCTCCGGCGCTGGTTGGGGGGCGGGTCCCAGGAGCCTCTCGGGGCGCGGCGTGACGTGGGCAAAGCCCCTCATGGCGGTGGCGAGATCGTCGTCGAGGGCGCTCGCGTCAACAACCTCAAGAACGTGTCGCTGACGATCCCCAGATCGGGCCGCACCGTCATCTCCGGCGTCAGCGGTAGCGGCAAATCGTCGCTCGCGTTCGACCTCCTCTTCGCAGAGGGCCAGCGTCGTTTTCTCGACTGCCTGTCACCTTACGCACGGCAGTACATCGCTCAGCTCGGGCGCCCAGACGCTGACCGCGTCTATGGCATCCCACCCACCGTCGCCATCGAGCAGCGGACGACGCGCGGGGGGAAGTGGTCGACGGTCGCCAGCGTGACCGAGATCGAGCCGTTTCTGCGCATCGTGTGGGCGCGTATCGGGCGAGCCCCTGACGACCTGCAGCGGTCCGCCATCGACCTGGCCCTGGAGGTCACCGGCGCTGACGCGGTCACGCCCGACACGCTCATCCGCGTCTACGCGTCGGTCGTCTATCATCGAAAAGGGCTCCACCGGGACGTCTTCGAACGGGCCGCAGCCCTCGGTTACGACGTGGTCGTCAACGGCGAGCAGATGCGCCCGGACCCCATGCCTCGGCTCAGCAAGACGCGACAGCACACCATCGAGCTCGTGAT
>JAAZYN010000193.1:2150-6879 GCA_014239625.1 Myxococcales bacterium
CGTGATGGGTCGGGTCTGTGCTGGCGACACGGCGTCGCTCATAGCCCTGCTCAACCAGGCCGCGTCACACGGCCAGGTGATGGCGCAGTTGGGCGAGGCCAACGGGGCTCGCGGCGATGGTTGGGGGCCGATAGATCTGCGACACCCCGAGGCGCCCAAGCGCTCCGTCGATCCCCGCCTGTTCTCGCCGCGGACCGAGGTGGGGCGATGTCCCCGGTGCCAAGGGACAGGCATCGAGCCCAGCCATCAGGACGCGCTCGACGACGCCCTCGGAGGCGATGAGTGGTGCCGTGAGTGCAACAACCAGCGGTTGGGCGTTGTGGGACGCGAGACCGTGATTCGTGAGATGACGCTGCCCGGGTTGCTGGCCCTGACGCCCTCGGGAGTTGTCCGTTGGATCGATGGGCTCGTCTTGGATGCGCGCGACCGAGCCATCGCCGACGAACCGTTGAAGGCCGTGGTGGAACGAGCTCGGTTTCTGATCGACGTGGGCCTCGACTACCTGACGTTGAACCGCCGCGTACCGACGCTGTCAGGCGGTGAGAGCCAGCGGATCCGCCTCGCGGCTCAGTTGGGCGCTCACCTCTCGGGTGTGCTGTACGTGCTGGACGAGCCGACCATAGGGCTGCATCCCACGGACGTGGAGATCTTGCTCGAGACCCTCGACGCGCTGCAAGCGCGAGACAACGGCGTGCTCATGGTGGAGCACGACGAGCGAGTGTTGCGCACCGCCGACGTCCTCGTCGACGTCGGGCCCGGGGCGGGTCGCGAAGGTGGTGAGATCGTCGCCGCCGGGCTCATCGAGGAGGTGCTGGCCGATCCAGCCTCCCTCACCGGGCGCTGCCTCAGCGGCGATCGCCATCGCGTTCGCCGCGCGCCTCGCGAGCTGAGCGGTCAGACCTTCATCGCGCTAGACGGCGTCAACCGCCACAGCATCGTCGATGCGCGCGCGCGCATCCCCCGGGGTCGACTCACCGTGGTCACGGGCGTGAGCGGATCGGGCAAGTCCACCTTGGCCATCGACGTCCTTCGGAGCGCCGTTGTGGGCGGGCCCGGCCGGTTTGTCGACAGCGTCAGGGGGGCGGAAGGGCTGGAGCGGTTCGTGGTGGTCGACGACAAGCCGATCGGGAAGAACCCTCGGTCCACGCCGGCGACCTATGTGAAGGTCTGGGACCACATACGGGCGCTTTTCGCTCGCTTGCCGGAGGCCCGGGTGCGCGGCTTCGGCAAGTCTCGGTTCTCGTTCAACGTCAAAGGCGGGCGCTGCGAGGTCTGCGCCGGGCAGGGGCAGCTCAAACTCGAGATGAGCTTCTTGCCCAACGCTTACGTGCCCTGCCAGGCATGTGGCGGGTGCCGATTCAATCGTCAAACCTCGAGGGTGCGCTGGCAGGGCCTCTCCATCGCGGACGTACTGGCGCTGTCGGTTCGCGAGGCGGTCGCGGTGTTCGACAAGGTCCCCAAGGTCAAGCGCGCGCTGGCGCTGCTCGATGAGGTCGGGCTCGGATACCTGCAGCTCGGCCAGGCGTCACCGACGCTGTCTGGCGGTGAAGCCCAGCGCGTCAAGTTGGTCGGAGAGCTCCTCGGGCGTGGCCGCAGCGACACCGTCGTGGTCCTCGACGAGCCGACCATCGGGCTGCACATGGCCGACGTGCCCCACCTGTTGCGGGTGCTTCATCGGCTGGCCGACAGCGGCGCGACGGTGGTCGTCATCGAGCACAACCTGGACGTGGCGCGCGAGGCGGACTGGATCATCGACATGGGTCCAGGGGCGGGCGCAGCGGGTGGAGGGGTCGTGTATCAGGGCTCCTTCGAGGGGCTGCGGGACGCGCCCGGGTCCGCCACCGGACGCTATGTGCGCTCTCGCCAGCAGGACCACCAGGGTCCGGGCGTCGACGGAGTTTGACCGTTGGCCCAACGCCGACCGGGGCTGAAGAAGCCCCGAATCAAGGGTCGTGACTTTTCACTCGGGACACCTGTCGCCCGAGTGAACCGACCATGTCGACGGACTTCGGTGTATACGAACCCCGCCCGGATCCAACCGGCCACGCCGCGAGGGCCCGCGTGCGACCGAGGTTCAAGGCGGCGGGGTCGTCGCTGGTGTCAGACGCGGAGTCAGTAGGCGCTGGGCGTTCTTGAAGTAGAGGTGGTCGAGCACATCCTCCGGCAGGTTCGCAGCGTCGATGGTCCAGTTACCCTGGATCGGTGTGGGGTGCGCGATCTTGGTCTCCGAGCCCTCGAAGAACCGCCAGTGAGCGTCGTAGAACGGCTTGACGTCCTTCATCTTGGGTGGGTCGTCGCCGCTGGAACCGAGCATCAGGCCTCTGCGGGACATGCCGATGTCGGTGCCAAAGACGATCCGTGTCTTGTGCTTGATGAAGAACCGGCGGACTCTCTCCGGCGGGTGTCGTCCGATCTCACCCAACCGCGCCGCCGTGTCGACCATGGCGTTGGGATAGGTCGACAGGAGCCGATCGACCGCGTCCAGGTCTTCCGGGTTTCCGCCGAAGTGGACGCACACGAAGGTGGTGCGCGGGTGCCGCGCGATGACTCGGTTTCGCTCCGCGAGCAGCGTCTCGCGTGAAGGAAACTCAGGACCGTGAAAGGACCACGATGGATGTGACTTGAGCTCGTCGTAGCGTTCATTGTCGGCGTTGACCGGTAGCCAGAACGCCTTGGGATCACCCGTATGGATCGCCACTGGAACACCGAGCTCGCCGGCCTTGGTCCACAGCGGGTCGAGCTCAGGCCAGTCGACCGGGATCCGAGACGTGTCGGCCGTGGTCAGGTAGAGGCCGAGCGCCTTGGAGATCTTCAGACCTCTGAAGCCATACTTTCGGACCGCCTCGTCCAACTTCGCTGCCTCGCGGGCGCCGAACTGGGGCGTGCTTCGCTCGCGCCACGCGGGGTTATAGAAATGGGTGATCTCGGTGAAGACCTCTTTGACCTTCACGGAGACCTCAAGGCCGCGGCCCTGCGAGCGCCCCGACAAGTTCACCATGTGACGCAGACCGTTGTCGCGCATGACGGTGCTCAGCGCGCCGAGGCCGCTGGGCATGATGTGACCATGGAAGTCGATGACCGGGGGGCGCTTGTACCCTGGTCGCCACGCTGGCCCGGTCTCCGCAGGGCGAGCTTTGTCAGGCGGCGCGACGATGTCGGGTGCTGTGCGAGAAGGGACACCCGGAGCGGGTCCCCTTTGGCCTACCTCTTTACACCCGGCCCAGAGGCCGACCGCAAACGTCAGCGTGGTCGCCAGTGCGAAGCATGGAGCTGTCAATCGCCGGACGCCGGCCAAGTGCAGGTACGTGTTCATGTCCTTTCATTCTAGAGTGACCCAGCTATACTTCCAACGTCAGTGGGTTCAAAAGGACGGTGATGCCCGAACCTAAAGAGCGATTCATCGTGAGGTACTGGGGTGTCCGCGCCAGCATTCCGACGCCGGGTCCGGAGACCGTCCGGTACGGCGGAAACACCACCTGCATCGAAATTCGCTGCGACGACGAGATCATCATCATCGACACAGGGACCGGGGCCCGCGAGTTGGGTAACCGCCTGATGGCCGAAGAGACCCTACCGCTCGCCATCAGCGTTATCTACAGCCACCTGCACATGGACCACATCCAGGGGTTTCCGTTCTTTGCGCCCATCTATGTACCGTCGACAGAGATGCGCATCATCAGCCCCCAGCCCTCCAACGCCACCTCTCGAGACTTCCTGGCCTGGCACATGGCCTTTCCATGGTTTCCGGTGGACCTCAAGCACCTCGAGTCGTCGATCCAGTTCGAAGACATCGTGCCCGGCTCGACGGTGAAGTTTGGCGACGTCGTCGTGGACACGTGCCCCATCAACCATCCCGGCGGAGCGCAGGCGATACGGGTCACCCACCGCGGCAAGGCCTTTGTACACGCGAGCGATCTCGAGCACGAGGGTGATGCGCTGGACGCTCAGCTCATCGCGCTGGCTCGAGGGGCCCAGTACCTGAGCTACGACTCGACGTATATCGAAGGCGACGAGTACGACAAGCACAAGGGTTGGGGGCACAGCACCTGGCGTCATGGCGTCCGAACCGCTGATGCGGCTGACGTCGAGACGTTCATCGCCTTCCACCACGATCCGTCACACGATGACGAGTTCATGGACCGGGTCGCCCGGGAGATGCAGGCTGAAGCGCCAGGAAGCTTGGTGGCCCGTGAGGGCATGACATTGGATCTGCTGGCCGGGACCGTCGAGGTCGAAGAGCACCGCAGCTGGGCGCCCAAGTCCGCTCTACCCTGAGACCCCTCGAGGGTTTCGGGGCCGCCGGAGAGCGGCTGAGCCCTCCAGGGTCCATCGCGTTTCGATCGGATCGCCGCTGGCCGACCACGCACAACACGCGATGGGGGGCGCGCGTCGCCGCCGAGCCAGCCTGACGGCTCGAACGGGCTCCCCCTTTGGTGCCAACCTCGTGACGCGCCTACCGGTCGTGTCATACGACTCTGCTCGCCTGGCGGTCCGCGCTACGCCCGTCAGCACTCCGCCGCCTTGAGCTCGCTCGAAGCGCGATGAATGATTCGGTCTATCTGCGCTGCCGAACCGCCGACTGGAGCCGAGGAGCCATGAAGCACCCCGGGGGGGCTACGGCGCATTGTGGCTCCCGCCCGCGGGTCGCGTCGCCGGTGGAGTGTGGGCTGGGGCGGTGTCCGCCTCGAGGGCGTTCAGGTGGTCCTGAATCTCCGGCTCGTCGAGCAGG
>JAAZYN010000194.1 GCA_014239625.1 Myxococcales bacterium
TGGCTGGGCGACCTCGAGCGACGGCGGACCGAGCAGCTCGACGAGCTGACCCGGTCGTTTCGATTCGCCGCGGCGAACTGATCGAGCGGCTCAGCGCCGCATTTCGTAGCGCATGACCAGGGGTTGTGTGCGGCTGCGCCACGACGACGTCGTCGTAGCCGCGCTGCTGACCCGGCCGGGTGTCCTGTGTGGAACTGTACGCGGCTTCGAGACCGCCGCGGTTTGCTCCCTGGAAAGGCGCGCGGCCGCAGGGCTGGCGTGGTGGGTCCAGTCGAGCCCGAGAAGCGCAGGCAGGGGCCAAGCGCGCAAGGTCTTGGTCCGCGAAGTTTTCACACGGGGCACTAACGCGAACATGACCGATGGTCGCGCTCAACCGATGTGACCGGAGCGATGGGCCGGCAAGTGCTGCCGGGCAATAATTGCCCACGAGCCCCGGCACTACTCCTAACGCGCTGTTATTATAAGACCCCGGTGCCGGCACGCTTCTTGCTCAGGTTAAGAGCCGAACCTCCCCGGGAGACCCCCCTTGGCAAACGGAATCTACGTAGCCGTATCCGGCAGCATCGCACGCCTCGACCAGTTGGACGTGTTGGCCAACGATCTTGCCAACGCCAAGACACCTGGCTTCAAGCACGACACGGTGACCTTCGAGAGCATCCGAGCTGACCTCGCAGAGGCGGTCGACGCTGGCGAGGTGGAGCCCGAAGCGTTGGTGGATAAGGACTTCGTGCAGTCCACCGACACCCACGCGCGGCTCTCCCAAGGCGCCCTCCAGAGGACCAACAACCCGTTGGACATCGGGCTGATGGGCAACGGCTTTCTGCGCGTCGCCACCGACCGCGGGGAACGGCTCACCCGTAACGGGCGGTTGATGGTGGGTCGGGATGGCATGCTGCGGACACTTCGAGGTCACGCCGTGTTGGACAATCGCGGGCGAACCATCCGGTTGCCTCCGGCCATCACCCCCGAGATCGCGGGAGACGGCACCATCCGCAACGATGGGCGCGCGGTCGCCAAGCTCGGAGTCACGGCGGTACGACCGGAGGCCCGTCTATTAAAGGATAGGGAGGGGCTCTTTACCCCGGAGCCGCCGCCAGCCGGGGGCGCTCCCCCAGCCAAGGCCGCCAACGCCTGGGAGGTCATGCAAGGCTACCTCGAGCAGAGCAACTCGAGCCCGGTCAAGCTGATGACGGAGTTGATCGAGGTGCAACGTAACTTCGAAGCGCTCCATCAGGTGATCAGCACGAGCTCCGAAATGGACCGAACCGCGACCCGACTGACGGGCTAACAGAAGACCGCACAGGAGCTAGACTCATGATACGAAGTTTGCATACCGCGGCCAGTGGCATGGAAGCTCAACAGCTCAACATCGACGTCATCGCCAACAACCTGGCGAACGTCAAGACGAGCGGCTTCAAGAAGTCCCGAGCCGACTTTCAGGACCTCTACTACCAGCAGCTTCGCGCCGCCGGAACGGCTCAGGAGGGGCTGGACACGGCCGCTCCGAACGCCCTGGAGATCGGCCACGGCACACGCCCTGTCGGGACGCAGAAGATGTGGACCACGGGAGACTTTCTGAACACCAACAACGAGCTCGACGTCGCCATCGAGGGGCAAGGCTTCTTCCGCGTGCGGCAGGCCAACGGCAGCGTCGTGTACACGCGAGCCGGAGTCTTCAAGCTGAACTCAGAGGGCACGGTCGTCAACTCCGAGGGGCGCCCCCTGGATCCCCCCATCAACGTCCCGGCTGAGACGGTCCAGATCCGGATCGACCAGGACGGTGTGGTCAAAGCGCTTCAGCCCGATGACATCGACCCGGTGGACGTCGGCCAGATCGAGCTCACCCGGTTCGTCAACCCTGCTGGGCTCAAAGCCATCGGCCACAACCTCTTCGAGCCCACGGAAGGCAGCGGTCCCCCTGTGGACGGCACCGCAGGCGAAGAGGGGATGGGCCGTCTCGCGCAGGGGATGCTGGAGTCCAGTAACGTCGCGGTCGTAGAGGAGATGATCGACCTCATCGCGTCGCAGCGCGCCTACGAGATCAACTCGAAGGTGATCCAGTCCACCGACCAGATGCTCGCGCTCCTGGCACAGCTGCGATGATACGAGCCCGCAGACACGTCCTTGGCGTTGGCCTGAGCCTGACTCTCCTCCTCGCGGTGCCGCCGCCAGTGGCCCAGGCCGTGCAGTCGACGCCATTGGCGACCGCCTTGGACAACGCCCTGAAGGGCGCCGGTTGGCTCCCGCCGGGAGCCAACGTTCAGATGGTGCGGGCCCGCAGCCGCGATACAGGCCTCCTGACGGCGCGTTCACCGAGCGTGGAGCTCAAGAACCGTCGGTGGTCAGGGGCCACCTTCACCGCTCGCGTCACCGCTGGCCGCCGAGGCAATCGCCAGACCGGGTGGGTCCGATTCACCATCAAGGTGACCGCCCCGGTGGTCGTGTTGCGCCGAGACGTCGACCGCAATCGCGCCTTGCGGCCCGGAGATGTGGCCATAGCCTCCCGGGTGCTGCGACCCCACGACCGCACCTTTGAGCGCGTGAGCGACCTCTTGGGGCGACGCCTGAAGCAACCACTGCGCAAAGGGCAGACCCTATTGCACCGATGGCTGGCAGCCGAGAGGCTCTCACGCGGCGACGTGGTGGGAGGCATCCTTCAGCGAGGCGCGATGACCGTCAGGTTCTCGCTCGAGCTGCTACAGCAGGCGCGCATGGGCCAGACGGTGCGGGCGCGAGTCGTCAGCACCGGCAAGGTCGTCCGAGCCCGGATCCTGAGCAAGACCAGCGCGGAGGTGATGCAGTGAGGAGTCGCCGCTCGATCCTCGCTGTCGGCGCGGCGCTGACCAGCATGCTCTGGGCGTCAGCGCCCACCGACGCCTGGGCGGTGAGGATCAAGGATATCGGATACATCGACGGGGTTCGACCCAACCAGCTCATGGGCTACGGCCTCGTCGTCGGGCTCGACGGCACCGGTGACACGCAACGAGTCGGCTTCACGCGGCAATCGCTCACCGCCATGCTCTCCCGCTCGGGTATCCGTTACGACGCCAAAGACCTTATCTTGCGGAACGTCGGGGCGGTCATGGTCACCGCAAAGCTCCACGCGTTCTCCCAGCCAGGTGCACGCCTGGACGTCACCGTCAGCTCCATCGGGAACGCTCGAAGCCTGGCCGGTGGGACACTACTGATGACGCCGCTGAACGGGCCGGACGGCAAGCCCTACGCGGTCGCTCAGGGGCCTGTGCAGATCGGAGGCTTTTCCATCGGCGGTCGCTCCACCACCAGCCGCCAGCGAAAGAAGCACTTGAACACAGCGCGGATCGCGTCGGGTGCGATCGTCGAGAAAGGGGTCGGCGTGGCGCTGAGCAAAGACGACAAGCTCACGCTGCGGCTGCTCCGGCCAGACTTCACCACGGTGACCAACGTGGTCAAGGCGCTCAACGGCGCTGCCGGCGCGCTCGGGGCGCGACCGACGTGGGCCAAGGCCGTCGACGCGGGCACGGTCGAGATGACGGTGGTCGGTAAGAAACCGGAGGCCCTGCCGGCGTTGATCGCTGGAATCGAGGCCCTCGACGTGGCGGTCGGTGGCAGGGCCCGTGTCGTGATCAACGGTCGCACCGGTACTATCGTCCTCGGCGGCGACGCGCGGATCTCCGAAGTGGCGGTCGCCCACCACGGCATGAGCCTGGAGATCAAAAAGGCACAGCAGATGTTTCAGGCACCTGCCCCAGCGCCGGCCCCCGGCGCAGCCGCCCCCGGCGCAGCCGCCCCCGCTCAGCCCGTCGCTCCGCCGGCCACCCCGGTCCAAAAGGGGCAGCTCCAGCTCATTCCAGGCACCGCGACGTTGGCCGACCTGGTCCGAGGTCTGAACGCTTTGGGTGTTCAGCCTCGCGAGTTGGTTCACATACTCCAGGCCATAGCGGCCGCCGGAGCACTGCAGGCACAGCTGGAGGTTATCTGACCATGGTATCGCCGACTTCCGGTACAATCCTGAGCCCCCGAGGGGTGCCCAGCGCGCCCAGCGACCCCGAGGCGACGCAACTACAGGGCGCCAGCTCGGACTTCGAGGCCTTGCTGCTACGGCAGCTCGTGGTCGCGATGCGCAAGACGATCCCGGAGTCCTCGACGAGCGCCGCGTCATCGAAACTCTACGACCATTTTCTGGAGGATGGCTTGTCGCAACATCTCGCGGACGTGGGAGGCATCGGCCTCTCCGACCTCCTGGACATGAGAGAAAAGAGCGGCAAAAACAGCGACTTATGAAAAAGAGCAAAAAAAATGATACCTTCGCTATTAAGTCTACCGTAACACTGCCCGTTAAGGGAGATCGAGGCGTCTTGTAATGCTGCACCCGCAGATACGCCCCAAGGACCGAAGTAATGGATACCCTACGACCTCTAGATGGCTCCGGGCCGACAGCGGCGGGAGTGAAGCAGGACGCGGGTTCTGCGCCGGTCGCCCGTACCGAGGCGGCGGGTCTCGGGGCGCAGCGCGATCTCGCCAACCAAGCCCCGACGACGGTCTCCCAGTCTGTAGTGGCCAACCAGGAGGTCCTCGCGACCGCCGAGTCAGAGGCCGTCGCGCTGGATGGCTTCGCCGTGGAGCAGCTCGCCAAGGAAGTGTTGGAAGGACGTTACTTGCTGGATCCCAGGGCCCTTGTAGACCGTCTGATGGAGGACGCTGGTCAGCTCTTACCCGTCTCCTTGACGGAGGAATGAGCGGTCGCATGGAGAAGAGCTCGTGAGCGGTGGCACCACCCAGCACCTACTCTCGAGCGAGGATAAGGTGCGACAGCTCGTTGACGCGCTGACAGTTCAGAACGCCGCGATGGTGGCCTTGGTCCAGGCCACTCAAACCGAGCAGGCGCACTTGCTGGCGTATGAGATAAAAGAATTGGCCCACGCCACGAACCTCCGGGCGGAGGCCCTCGAGGCCGTCGGCCGGTGCAACGAGACAACCTCAACCGCCTTCGAGGCAGCGCGCGCGGGCGACGTCTCCGTCACCGCCCTGGCGAAGCGTCTGGGGCACACACAGCTCGCGGTCCAGGCTTCCACGCTTCGGGCTCTCGCCGAGGCGCTGTCGGAGCTGAACGCGTTGACGCTAGTGCACGCCAAGCGCAGCTCTCAGACGGCACGCGCATACGCGTCGTTGTTGACCCGAGACGTCGGCGGCGGCGGGCGCGTGCCGAGCGCTTACAACCGTTCCGGGCGAGCGACAAACGCCGCGCCGGCGCCAGCCAGCATCGTCATCCGGAGCCTGTGACGCCATGACGATTAATGAAGTATACGGAATCGGGCTCAGCGGACTCTCGGCCAACAAGGCGCTGGCGGCGATCGCCTCCCAGAACATCGCGAACGCGAACACCCCTGGGTACGTGCGCCAGACCATGGTGCTGGCGACGCGCTTTCTCGGTCTCCCCGGCGTCGACGTGGAGGGCCCGCGAGCGGTTCGAAACCCATTTTTGGCGCGGCAGCTCGTCGATACCTTCGGGCGCCTGGGGTACCATGAAGGGATGCAGACCGCCCTGTCTCGCGTCGAGAGCGCGGTCAACGACTTGGACGGGACCGGGTTTGGCACTCAGCTGACCGAGTTCCAGACCGCCCTCGGTGCCCTCGCCGCGAACCCCAACAGTACGGTCGAGCGCGACGCTGCCATCGCCAGCGCCAAACAGCTGACCGCGGCTTTCAACAGCACCCGACAACAGCTCCTCGACGGCTCCAACGCGACTTACGACGAGGCGGTTTCGACCGCCGACCAGGTCAACACCATGGCCGACGAAATCGCGGCCTTGAACGACCAGATACGCAGCCTGGTGGGCGCGGACAAGAGCGCGAACGAGTTGATCGGGCAGCGCGATGAGCTCGTCTCGCAGCTTGGCAAGATGGTCGACGTCGAAGCTGTCGCCCAGAAGGACGGCTCGGTATACGTGTTCGTGGGCGCGGGACGGGCGCTGGTCGATGAATCCGGAGCTTCGGAGCTCAAGGTCGGCACTCCTGGGCCGGCGCCCGGCTACGCCGTGGACGTCACTCTCGAGCGGGACAGCGGGCAATCGCTGGCGCTGGGCGCGCCGGTTGGAGGCCGACTAGGTGGCCTCGTGGACGCCTACCAGGAGACGATGGCCGCGGCGGTGGCGGAGATTGACGCCCTGGGTCAAACCGTCACCGACGCGTTCAACCTCGCTCACGGCGCTGGGGGCGGCGGTGATCTGTTCGAGTTCAACGGCGCCCGCATGAGCGTGGCCGCAAACGTGGCCAACAACCCCGCGAACCTCAACGCCGACGGCGCTGGCTTGGCTGGCAGTGGCGACGGCGCCGCCGCGATGGCCGAGCTGATCGACACGGGCAACCCTTCGCTCATCGACGCCTGGCAAGAGCTCACCCGCAACGTCTCGGAGCCTATTCTGCTGGCTCAGACCGGTGTCGGGCTGGAGAGCGCGACGGCCCAGCAGCTCGAGACTCTGCTGCTCAGCGAGACGGCGGTCAGTGTGGATGAAGAGTTGGTGGCGCTGTCGCAAGCCAACGCTGCGTTCCAGGCAGCTAGCGAGGTCATCAAGATCGCCGAGCAGCTGTCCTCGACAGTCCTCAACCTGGTGGGCTGATCCTCTACGGCTATCGGCCACGGCGGCGTCTGTGCGGCGATGAGGCCGCGCGGCGACGCTGCGGCCTGGACATCCCCATCATGGAAGATCCAGGCGGAGCCATGGCGAGGCGGAGGTGACGCGCTGGTGGTGACCCGGCCGGGTCCGTCCAGCTGAACCCCGCGGAGACCCGGCGACCCCGGCTCACGTACACCACGGCGGCGAACCCTTCGACACGCCCTCCTGGACCGCGCCCTCTCGGCCGACGCCCGCCGATCTCAGA
>JAAZYN010000195.1 GCA_014239625.1 Myxococcales bacterium
GCCGGGTCGATGGCCTCTCCGGCGCTGTCTTTGGCGCTGAACTGCGGCACGGGTTGGCCCATCAGGGTGCCCGGCTTGCGGGCGATGTCCGCGGGGGTCACCTTCTTGGGCTGCTTTACGTTGGCGTCGGCGCAGCAACGAAATCCAGTGGTGTGGTTGCGCCGCCCGACCCCAGGGCCGTAGCTTCTTGCGTTGCACCGAGCGCCTTCCCCACTCGAGGTGTGCCCGCCCATCAGGGTGGCTCTCTTCTCATCCGGGTTGACCCACTCGCCGATGTTACCGGTCAGGTCGAAGATCCCGCTCGGGGTGCGGCACCTGGCCTTCGACCCAGAGGCGACGGGTCGTCCGTTGTATTTGTCGCCTTGGTCGTGACAGGTCCCGGCCGCGTGGTAGGCCCCGTAGGGGTACATGTTCCCTTCGAGATCGTCGTCGGAGAACCACTTGTTGGCGTTGTTGTCGATGGCCGGCTCACCAGCGCACGCCGTGATCCACTCCTGCTCGGTGCAGAGTCGCTTGCCGGCTTTGTCACAGGCCGCCTTAGCGTCGTACCAGCTCAGCTGAGCTGGCTTTTGGCCGGGAGCGTTTCGCGCTTTACCGTCTTTGGTAACGACCTGCTCGTACGGATCCATCCAGAAGGTGCCGTCGGTGTTCTTCACCGCGATCATCGAGCTCCCACCGGGCTTGGGGGCTCCTGGGGTCGGTCGCGCGCTGCCAGCGGCCGCCGGCGCCGCGGTGTTCGTCGAGGGTCCACCTGCCTCTGCCGCCTTCAGCGCCCTCCGGAGGTGATATTTCAACACGTTTGTGGAGGCCGATCCCATCACCAGCCGACCGTTGATATACGTCCGCGGCGTGCCGTGAATCTGCGCCTTGTAGGCCACCTTGATGTCCTGGGCGATGGCCTGCTTGGTGGTGTCCGCCGCGTAACACGTGTCGAACGCCGCCATGTCGAGGCCCAGCTCCGACGCGTACGCTCGGAGGTTCTGCGGCTCCAGGTCATTTTGGTTGGCGTAGAGCGTGTCGTGCATCTCCCAGAACTTGCCCTGCATCCCCGCGCAGTGGCCGGCGTACGATGACTCGCACGCGTAGGGGTGCTTGTCATAGTCTCGCATCGGGGCGTTGCACTTTCCGTTCATCGGAAAGTGCCGCATCACAAAGCGCACCTTGTCACCGAACTCCTTCTTCAGCGGCTCCATCGATTTCGCCAGGAACTTGCAGTACTGACACTGGAAGTCAGCGAACTTGACCACGGTCACCTTGGCGTTCGGGTTGCCGGCCCAGTGCTCATTGGGGGGGTCTACGGGGATGTCGAAGTTGGTCCAGCCGTCCTTGGTCTTCTGCCCGTGGGGCCGCGCGCTGGCGAGGTTGATGTTTTTCACCGGGGCGAGCTGCGCGTTCGTGTGCACCGCGACGGTGGGCGTCGGCGCCGGGCGTGCCGCGGCGCTGGGCGTCGCGGGTCGCGCGGGAGGGGGCGTGGCTGTCGAAGTCGCCGCGGGCGTAGCCGTGCGGGCCTGCGGCGCGGTTGGCGTGGGGGTGGCGTAAGACAGCTCGGCTGCTGCGAGGCCGCGGGCATCTTTGACCGCGGAGCCCAAGGTATTTTGATGATCGTACCAACCCCAGGCGGCGCCGGCGGTGATCAGGAATACGCCCACGGCGGCGGAGAGCGGCCCGTGGACTCCCAGCAGCGCGTCCACTCCGCGTCTCACGGTGCCAGTCAGGGTCAGCCCGCTGGCCCGAATGATGAGGAAGGTCGACACGACGTGGACCGCGTAGAGGGCGATGCACCAGACGCACTTTGCGCCGATCACCGTTGTCGAGACGTAGAACAGGTAGGCCGAATAGACGCAGGCGAGCACGCCGATAGAGCCGGCCACGCCGAGCCCGCTACGCCCGTCTTCGTCATCGAAGGGGGTGGCGGTCTGGAGGGCTCGGATGCCCCACCACACCAGGTAGGCCATCATCATGTAGGTAGGCACCGCCAGCAGCGCAATCGGGACGCCCGCGATGGTGGAATATTCGGACCCGTTGACCTTGTCGCAGTCGAGCCCTTCGCCGAAATTGCAACCGGAGTCGTGGTCCGGCGAGTACATCAGGCTGAGTTTGAGATCGACCAGGTAAAGCGCGATGATCACGCCTACACCAAGGACCCCGATGGCGCCCCAGAGGAGCCCTGGTCGCATCGGAGCGGGAGGCGACCCGTTTGGTGTTGATGTCGATGTTGATGTCGCCATAAACGAGCATCTCCTGCTTTGGCTGCGTTACTGACGTCTGGTGAACGTACCTTGGGGGCTGAGAGTTCAACGTAGACCCCACAACAGCAGCTAACTAGCGAAGCTCCGCATGGAGGTCAATTCCCGTGTTCGAGTAAGTTGCGCGTCGGTCCAACGGTCGTCGGCCGCCGTGAGGCGTCGCGCTTGCGGGCGGCTCGACCCAGAGCGTGTTACCGGCCGCGTCGAGAGGCTCGAGAACGGCAGCCCGGCGGTCGATCTCGGAGGCATCCACGGGCCTGCGCCGACAGCGTCGGAGGTGCGGCGCCCGTCGCACCTCCGACGCTGTCGGCGCAGGCGCTCTGGTCTGGCGGGGCCCGTCTGGCGGCGCTGGCGAGGGCGCCGGGCCTGACGAGGTCTGCTCACAGCGGCGCCTCGTCGCCCTCCGGTGGCCGCATCCCGGGGGGGGACGCTGCGGGGTGTCGATGATCCCACGAACGCAGTATATGACCGACATGAAGACATGGATCGGTGTGTTCGGGGTGGTGGGGATGGTTACCGCAGGATGCTTGGGACCGCAGGCTCGCACGGCCGCGGCGGCGGACCTGGAGCGGCTCTTGGAGGATCACTGGGAGCTGCGTCTGCGAGAGCACCCGCAGTTCGCCACATACGTGGGTGATCGACGCTACGACGACCGCCTCGCCGACGCCGGGGAGGCCGCCGAGGCCCGGCGGGCCGCAGCAGACCGCGTCATGCTTCGGCGCGCTGCGGCGATCGATCGGGACGGCCTGGACCCTCAAGAGCGGATCAGCCTGGCCATCTTCGAGCGCCAAAGGCGCGAGTCCCTGGCGGCCCACGCGTTCGGCGCTTGGATGATGCCGGTCAGCCCCCGGTGGGGCTTTCATGTGGCGTTCGCCACGCTGCCAGACAAGCAGCCGCTCGACAGCGTGGCCGACTACGAGGCGTACCTGAAGCGCCTGGCGGCGTTCGGTGACCACGCCGATCAGCACATCCAGGTCATGCGCCGCGGCATCGCTCGTGGGTTGGTGCTGCCAGCGGTGATCATGCGAGGGATGACGGCCACAGCTGAGGCCGGCGGTCGGGAGACCGACGAGAGAGTCGAGCGCCTGTCAGCGCCCTTCGAACGCTTCCCCAAGAGCATCTCGGCCGCCGACCAGAAGCGTCTGCGTCGCGCCGGGCGGAGCGTCATCGAGGCGGGAGTAGCGCCCGCGTACCGTCGCTTTGACAGGTTCTTGGTCGAGACGTACGTGCCCGCCGGGCGCGCCAGCGTGGGCGTCTCGGAGCTGCCCGGCGGGAAGGCCTGGTACCGGGAGTGTGTCAAACGCTTCACCACGCTCTCGTTGACCCCGGAGGAAATTCACGCCACCGGACTGGCCGAGGTCGCCCGCATCCGTCACGAGATGGAGGCGATCATCGCCAGCGTCAACTTCGCCGGTGACTTCGGTGAGTTCGTCGCGTTCTTGCGGCGCGATCCCCGATTCTACGCGACCACCCCGCAGCAGCTCATGTCCGCGGTCGCGTTGGTGCTCAAGCGCATGGACGGCGCCCTGCCGAAGCTGTTCTTGCGCCTCCCGCGCGCACCCTACGGCCTCAAGAAGGTGCCCGACTACATCGCGCCCCGGACCCACACCGCCTATTATCAGCCACCGACGGGCGGGGGACGGACCGCTGGGTTCTACTTCGTCAACACCTATGATCTCAAGCAGCGCCCCCTGTACGAGATCGAGGCCCTCAGCTTGCACGAGGCCGTCCCCGGCCACCACCTCCAGATCGCCCTGGCTCAGGAGCTCGAGGAGCTCCCGCGGTTCCGTCGGTTCGTCATGTTCGGCGCGTACGTCGAAGGTTGGGCGCTGTATGCCGAGCGCCTGGGCCTGGAGGTCGGTTTTTACACCGATCCGTACCGCGACTTTGGGCGCCTGACCTATGAGATGTGGCGCGCTTGCCGGCTGGTCGTCGACACCGGATTGCACGCCTTCGGCTGGTCGCGCCAACGCGCCATCGACTTCATGACGGCACACACGGCGCTGTCAACGCACAACATCGCCACCGAAGTGGACCGCTACATCGGGTGGCCGGGTCAGGCGTTGGGCTACAAGATCGGCGAGCTGAAGATTCGAGCCCTTCGGGCCGACGCCGAGCGGCAGCTGGGCGCCGCCTTCGATGTGCGCATGTTCCATGACGTGGTCTTGCGCAATGGCGCTATCCCCTTGGACATCCTCGTCCAGCAGGTGCGTCAATGGGTGGCTCAGACCATGGCCGCCAGGCGCTCAAAGACCCAGAAAGCGGCGACACTGCCGACGCCGTAAGCGGTCGCAGCGTCGAGCCAGCCGCTGGGGCGCTTCGCTCGGCCGATGAACAGGCCAAAGCCCACCACCGCCGCGGCGAAGGTGAGCTGGCCAGCCTCCACGCCGAGGTTGAACCCCACCAGCGACACGGCGAGCTCGACGTCGCCATCCCCGACGACCTCGCGGAGCGCGCCGGCGAAGCCGAACCCGTGGAGCAGCCCGAAGACCCCGGCGATTCCCATGAGGCGCCGCCAGGAGGTGCTGCCCTGGGGCGCCCGGAGGAGGGCCGCTGCGGCCACCACCACGCTCCAGGCGATGGCCGCCTCGATGGGGGGGCCTGGCGGAGACAACGTGCCGGTGACGCTCAGCGCCAGGGTCAGGCTGTGAGCCAACGTGAAGCCGGTGATGGCGGCCGCCAGCGCACGCCAACGGACCACGGTCCCCGCGGGCCAGGCGAGCATCAACAGCACGAGCACGAACAGCAGGTGGTCCCAGCCCGCGAGCACGTGCTCGAAGCCGAGCCCGACGAACAGCGCCAAGCCACCAGGAGAGGCCGGGCGCCCGCCGGAGGTCGCCGCGGCTTCAGGGACAGACGGTGACCGGCGCTCGACGCCCATCGCGCTCAGCTGCTCGGTGAGCCGCCCTCGCTGAACGTGGCCGTCAGCCCAACGCAACGTCGCGAGCACCTCGACATCCGATCCGGGTCGGCTCTGGATGTCGCCCCTGAGGCCCTGAGGGCAGTGCAGCCTGAACCGTCGGATCCGGCTGCGCCTGCCATGGGTCGTTACGTCGTCATCCTCCGCCGTGCACGATGGGGGCAGCAGGGGCGGCGCCAGGTTCCGGGGCTCCCGCGCGGACGTCCGCCAGGTCGCTGTGAAGCGCTCGGGCTCGGCGCGGTCCTGTTCGATGGTCAGCGTCGCCAACCCGACGGGGTGCGCGTGGGCCGCCGTCGGGGCCATCAGGGCAGCCAACAGCGCGAGCACAGCCAGGCCCTTGGGGCTCACCGGCGGACGACCTCGAACCGGCGCCGCAGCTCCGTCAATGACGCGCTCGACGCCCTGAGCTTGTCCCGCATGTCTCTGACGACCCGCTTTCGAACCCGCGCCAGCGGCATCGTCCCCGAGGGCTGGCGAGCGCTGACAAAGAGCAGATGTTGTCCATACGACGACGCGACAGGGCCCGACCAGGTGTTGAGCGGCGCCTTCGCCAGGGACGCGACAAAGGGCGCGCCAAAGATGGAGGCGATCTTCACCTCCGGGAGGCGGCGGAACACCAGCCCCCGAGCGAAGGGCTGGCCGCTCCGTTCTGGACTGGCTGTGCCGGCTTGCAGGCGCTCGAGTAGACCCGCCGGGATGACTTGGGCGTAAACGTGGCGAAAGGACGTCGTCGCTGGGCGCGGATAGCGGGCCTGGTTCGCTCGGTAAAAGGCGGTGACCTCCTGCGGCGTAGGAGCTTTGGCCAGCGTGTTCTCATCGAGCAGCAAGCGCATCTTCTGGATCAGCCGTTGGCGGATCACCGCGTCTCCGTCACTCATGCCGCGTGCCTGACCCTCTCGGAAGAGCATCTCATCGTCGGCGAATTTGGTGATCTGGGTCTCGAGATCCCGGTCGGTGGGGTTTCTCCCAAAGCGGCGCTGGAACTCTCGGGTCAGGCGCTGTCGCAGGGGAGCGTCGACCACGATGACCCGGTCGATCGTCGGCCGGGCGGGCTCGGCTCCGACGGTGTCATCCGCGGAGCCCTCGCCAAAGGCTGCGTAGAGCGCAAAGAGGAGGGCTCCGCCTGCGATCAGGTGGAGGAGCGGGTCTCGAAGCCAAGCGCGGATCAATGGGTTCATGATGGCGGCGGCAGGTACCAAATTGGCGAGCTCCAGGCGCGCTCCTGGATGGCCCTGGGGTAGGTGCTGTCGCAGCAGGGCTGGAAGGCCTCGGGCACCGCCGTGGGGTCCCCGCAGTCGACCCCGCCGGCGTTGCACTGATAGGTCGACCAGCGGCACGTTGGGTTCTCCAGCACACGGACGTAGTAGAAGGCTGCGGCCGCGGGGTCGAACTCGGGGTCGGTCCAGGTGGTGCAGAGGGCCTCCGCCCCGTCGCCCTGTGGCGTGCAGCTCGATTCATCGACGGTGGCTCCATTGTTGGCGTCACCGGCGACCTCGAAGACTTTGGTTACGGGCTCTCCCGACGCGACCCAGCCTTTGACGATCTGCACGCGCTGCAGCGGCACCCCCGGCGTGTCGCCGGTGCCCGGGTCCTTGAGCGCTTGCACGACGAACGTGGGCGCGCCGACCCCCGACGCGTTGCTGCGGCGAGAGGTGTACGGGACCAGCGGGCCTCGGATCGTGCTCCGGTTCTT
>JAAZYN010000196.1 GCA_014239625.1 Myxococcales bacterium
CCTGCGCCTGCAGGTAGCGGCAGGTTCGCCGCGGCACAGTGGGTACGAGGCGCTCGGGCGCCCCCAGCGATCCCCTGCTGGGGGCGCAACCGCTCGGTCCGGCGGCGTCGGCGCCGGTGAGCGAGGGTGGGCGTCGCCGCTGAGCCGACGGCTGCTGGTCGAAGGGCGCCATCATGGCCCTTCGGCTACAACCGGCGGATCCGCAGCGCTGCCCGGTGCGACCTCCCTGCGGCGGGCTCGACGTACGTGGAGTACGACGTTTGCCCGCCTCCGGTCCGTGCCACACCCGGCAGCTCTACGCCTCCTTGGTTTCCCTCGAAGTTCCATGAATTATCCGGGCTACGTCGAGGTCGAGCAACGCAGCCCGCGGCGACATCCCCCAGAAGGTCGCGATCAACCACACTGAACGGCTCGGCGGCATACGTTTCAGCGCTTGGGCTGCGGTATGCTGCGTCCAGCATGAACGATCGGATCGAGCAACCCGCCCCGTCGGTGTTGGCTGTGGACTTGGGTCTCCGCTGTGGGATCGCCCGTTTTTCGGCGGTCAGCGGCCACCTGCTGGCCTATCGATCGACCCACTTCCCCAACCGACGCGCGCTAAAGTCAGCGCTCCGCCAGCTGCTACGCGCAGACGCACCACTGGCGCTGCTGGTGTTGGAGGGTGACGCGGACCTGGCCGGCCTGTGGGCGCGCGAAGCGTCGAGGCTGGAGGCCCCGCCGGCCATCCGCGTGGTCAGCGCCGAGGACTGGCGACCAACCATTCTTCCAAGACGCCAGCGGCGCAGCGGCGCCGACGCAAAACGGTTCGCCGAGCGCCGCGCGAGAGAGATCATCGCCCGCAGCCCCGCGCCAAACCCCACCTCCCTGCGGCACGACGCAGCTGAGGCGATCTGCCTGGGAGCGTGGGCCGTCGAGACGTTACTCGAGCGGTCCGCGTAGGGTCGGCGGGTCCCGAGGCTCGGGCGTCGCGCCGACGGTCGGCCATCACCGCTGCCTCGCCCGCGCTCGCCGCGAGCTGATGCGGCCGCCGCTGGAGTCAGCCGACCCGCCCGGAGCGCCGCCGCAGGCCCAACCCAAACCCCAGGATCCCGAGCAGCACCGCGCCCAACGGCGCTGTCGGCGGGGCGCCGGAGCCGCAGCCGCCGGGAGGCTCCCTGGGGGGCACGACCACGGCCTCACACAGGCCGTCATCGCTGCACGTGGTGCCCTCGCTGCAGGGAGCCAGCGCGTCACACCCCCGCGTGCACACGCTGTCGTCCCCACAGCTGGCGCCGGCGTCACAGTCAGCGTCGGTGGAGCACTCGGCGCCGGTCTCGGCGAGGGAGCACTCCCCGCTGTCGCCGCAGCGCCATGGCTCGGGGCATGGCGCCCAATCCCAGCATTCGCGGGTGCATCGGCCGTGCTCGAGATCGCAACGACCGCCCGCGCCGCAGTCGTCGTCAGCCTCGCACTCATCGCCGACCGGCAGCAGCGCGCACTGGCCCGCGTCACACGCCCAGCCCTGCGGACAGCTGGCGATGTCGCTGCAGCTCCGGGTGCACAGCCCGTCCACACAGGTCCCGCCGTCACATTTGTCGTCGGTCACGCACGCCAGACCCACCGGTTGAAGCTCACACATGTCCGACCCGGCGGCGCAGAGCCACCCCTCGGGGCAAGCCCAGGCGCCTCCGTTGCACCCGCGCGTGCAGTGACCCTGATGGCAGGCGCCGCTGTCACAGTCAGCGTCCGCGCTGCAGCCCGCGCCGACCTCCTGGAGGATGCAGTAGTCGGCGATGTTGCAGAAGAAGTCCGATCCGCAGGGGGCCAGCTCGGAACACTTGCGAGTGCAATACCGGCCCAGGATACACACCCCCGAGGGGCACTCCTCGTCGGCGTCACACTCAGCTCCGATGGGGTGATTGAAGTCGGGATGGGTTGGCCACCCGGTGGCCCACGCCGGTGCGAAGACGCCGCCATCGTCGGCGGCGCGGACGACCTCGTCTTTGATCCAGTCACGCCAGGCATACACCGACGCATAGATCGGGCTCGAGCATCCACCGCCGCCCCGTGACGCCACCCCGATGACGCGGCCCTGCAGGTCCAACGCGGGCCCACCCGAGTCTCCCTGACACACGCCCGTGTCGCCCAACCACTCGGTCTCCGTCATCATCTGGCTGGCGAACCCGCCGCAGTTGCCCTCTCCGCAGGTCGCGAACAGACCATCGCGGCGGCGGCGAACTCCGGACGTGTTGGTCCCTTCGCTGGCCTGACCGAAGCCGACGGCGCTGTAACCTTCACCAGACCCCGCGATGAACGGGTTGGGGACGGACAGCGCCTCGTCGACCCGAGGGACCCGCGGGGGCGTGATCGTCGGATCCACTGGGTCGGCGAGCCGCACCAACGCGATGTCGTAGCCGCAGAAGGTGTCGGAGGAGGGCGGCACCATGCTCTCCGCGATGGGTCGGTAGAGCGAGACGTTCCAGGATAATTGGGCCGCGGTGGTGTAATGGTACGCGCTCGGCTGGTGTTGGGAGCCAAAGTAGGTCGTGCCGCAGATGACGCCGCCGTCGGGGTGCTCGGCGAGCACGCTGGCGACGCAGTGGCGCGCGGTCAGCACGACGTTTTGAGAGATGAGGGTGCCGCTACAGATGCTCACTCCGCCGGAGACAGCGACCAACGCGACCACCGACTCGTCCGAGTCGTCGAAGTAGCCGCCTTGAATCGAGCTCTCGACGACCCGCGGGGCCCCCGAGCCATCCACAGCGCAAGCCATCAGCGGCAGGCAGAGGGCGAGCAGTGGCTTGGACATCGGGATCTCTCCAGCAAAAGGGACCGGATGATAGCGGAACCGACGCCCACCGCGGCAAGGGAGAAAACAGACGGCCTGCAACCCGCTCACCCCAACGGCGCAATCCCATGCCCCGCGCGCCCCAACCGCCGACGGCGAGTGTCACCGTCAGAGCGACTTCAAGAAGGTCAGGACCGCCTCCTGGTCGCTCGCGCTGAGAGAAGCGAAGGCCTGTTTGGCCGCCTCCGCTTCGCCGCCATGCCACAGGATCGCTTCTCGCAGGTCCCGGGCGCGGCCGTCGTGCAGGTAGGCCTGCCCCGAGCTCACCCCTGCGGTCAGGCCGATGCCCCACAACGGCGCGGTCCGCCACTCGGAGCCGGTGGCGTCGCCTTCCCCCAGGCTGGAGGCGAGCCCCGGCCCCATGTCGTGGAGCAGCAGGTCGGTGTACGGGTGAATCGTCTGGGCGCGCAGCTCCGCGTGCGGGTGGTGTGGCGTCGTGTGGAAGCTCGCGACATGACAGCCCGTGCACCCCGCCTCCCCGAAAAGAGCCTCGCCGTGAAGAGCGACGGGGTCCTCCAGGGATCTCCGCGCCCGAACGCCGAGCAGCGAGACGTAGGCTGTGAGGTCGTCGAGGTGCTGGTCCGCCAGCTCGCTGCCGGTCGCTCCGCAGTCGGTCTGCAGCTCGCCACAATCGGGCGCCGGCAGCAACGCTGTCATCACCCCGATGTCGGTGTTCAAGGCGGCCGCGACCTGATGCCTCACCGTGGCGTGGCCCGCCTTCCAACCGAAGCGTCCCACCCGCAGGTCTCCAGTCTCCAGATCCTCGACCAACCGGAGCCGCCCCGAGATCCCGTCGACGTCGACGTCGTCGGGGTCGGCGAGCGCTTCGATGTCGGCCTCCCGGATCGCCTCCAGCAACCCCATGCCCACCAGCTGCGGCGCGATTCGAGCAGAGAACGCCTGCGGCTGGGGACCCTCGAAGGTGAAGTTCGGGCTACGCAGGCCGCCTTGCTCACTCCAGCTGGCGAGCTGCGGCGTGGCCTCTGGGCTCCCGACCGTGGATTTTGGTTGAAGCACCGCCCCCATGAGCGGGTCGGGCGCCCCATCGCCGGTCCCGATCTTGAAGACGTAGCCGTGCAACGGCTGACCCGGCGCGGGCGGCAGGGCGCGACCGTTGCGGGCGTGACAGGCGACGCAAGAACGATCGATGTACAGCCCCCCGAGCTGCCCCGCCAGCGCCTCGAAGTCGGGGTTCTCAGCCGACTCGTTGTGGGACCCGTCGCCCATATCGGTGTGGTGGACGCGCCGACCGCGCACGAAGACCTGCCCGTTGATGTGCGACAGGTTGGTCGCCATCTGCAGGAAGTGGCTCTCGGGCTCGTTGGAGTATTGATACGGTAGGGTCGTTCCTCCCCCCAGCCAGCCAGCCTCGGCGATGGGGTAGGAGTCCTCCGCCTCGGTGGACGGGTCGCCGAACACGCCCCGCGCCTCCCAGGGCACCAACCCCTCGCCGATGATGTACAGGTAGGCCGTCCCGTAGTAGTTCGAGCGCCCCTGCGGAGGCGCGTTCAAGAACTGACTCAGCTCGAACTCCATCCGATCGCCCACCGCCAGCGGAGCGTTCTTCGCCGCGTTGAAGTCCACGCTCCGGGTGTAGTGGGTCGCGTCGATGGCGGCCATCACCCCGTTATTGTGGTACTCCGCCACCGTGTTGATGCCGCGGTAAAAAAATCGCAGCTCAGCCTCGGTCGGACTCAGCGGCCACTGCGTGGTGACGTTGAAGGTCACCGTCGTCCCGCCTTTGCCGATGGTGTCGACGATCTCCAGGGCCGCCGTTCGATGCTCCCAGTAAAAGGGGAGGTAGTGGTCGTAGCTCTGAAACTCGTCCTCGCGCGCGTGGCGGTCCCTCGCCCGATCGGCAAATCGGGTGATCAGCGCCGTCGGCGTGTCTTCCTGCAACGGCGGCTCGAGGCTGGTCTGTTCGTCGAACAGCGCCGCGTAGGTCAGGGGCGTGGGTGGCTGCTCGCCGTCGCCCCCCGCAATATCACCCTGGACGTCAGGCCCAGGGCTGGAGTCGCCCCCCGCGCCATCGGCTGCGTCATCGGCTGCGTCATCGGGTGTGTCATCGGGTGTGTCATCGGGTGTGTCATTGTCGAGTGGCGCGGCGTCCCCATGGACCTCGTGCCGCGCGTCGGGAGCCGCGTCGTCGGTCGGTGGCGTCCCGACCTCCCCGCTCGGACACCCGAACGCTAGAGGGAGCAAGAGGAGGCTAGCCCGCATGTCTCACCAGACTTCGGCTGCAACCTTCGGATGGGCAGGCGCTACGTGCGCGTGCTCCCTCCGCCGACCTACGACGTACGGCCAGTACGACTCGGCCGGCTCCGGTCCGCGCCACGCTCGGTTCACCTGCCCCTCCTCGGTTTCGCTCGAACTCTGGTGACAAATGCGGGTTAGCGAGGCTGACCGACGACTGCATGCTGCGTGCCCGGGTCGACGCGGCGGTCGAGGTCACGACGGACCAGCCGAGGGGCGCTGTCGGCCGGCGCCGGCCGAGGTGAGAGGGTGGGCCGTCTGTGGCGATCGTAACATACTCGGAGTCCCTCGATACTTTGTTTGTTCGTCAAACTAACAAGGGCTCACAGAGGGTGTCAAAGCAATTGTCGCCGCGCGCGAGGCGCGAATGGATCGGGCTCACCAGCCTCCAGTCCTGATGATTCATGGCACGTCGAGCGAAACCGCGGGGGACCAGACACGCGCCTGTGGGAACCAAACAGCGCCACCGGACCGCACCAGCGCGACTCCCTTTGGAGGAGCCGGTGGGCCCTGCCGCGACGCGGCTCGAGCCGTCACGGCACCGGCGCCACGCCGCAGTCGATGGGGCAGGTGTTCACGTCTTCGGTGGCGCCGCACACCGCGTCACCGCACATGGGTGGACACACCCCGCAGTCCTCCTGGCAGCCCAGACACGTCTCTCCCTGCTGACACACGTCGTCGCCGCACGTCGTCGTGCACTGGCCGCAGTCCAGCGGGCAGGTGCAGGCCGCCAGAGCATGGCACACCCCGTCGCCGCATATCCCCGTGCAGGTGCCGCAGTCGTCGGGGCAGGTTTCACAGTCTTCCTGCTCCACAGCACACACCCCGTCGCCGCACCCGGCGGCGCAGGGGCCGCAATCGACGGGACAGGAGGAGCACGACTCGGAGACGCCGCATCCCCCATCGCCACATGACTGCGGGCACACCCCACAATCATAGGGACAGTTGGCGCAGCTCTCGCCGGCCGCAGGCTCGCACACCCCGTCGGTGCAGGAGTCGGGACAGGGGCCGCAGTCCTCGCCGCAGCTGCTGCAGGATTCGCCAAAGTCGCAGACGCCATCGCCGCACACCAACGGGCAGAGGCCGCAGTCCCCGGGGCAACTGTCGCAGTCCTCGGTGGCGCCGCACAGCTCGTTGCCACAGGTCGTCGAGCAGAGGCCGCAGTCGTCGGGACAGCCCTGGCAGTTCTCCCAGCCCTGGCAGGTCCCGTCGCCGCATGGGCACGGACCGCAGTCGTCGGGGCAATCGCCGCAGCCCTCACCATCGGAGCACAGGCCGTCACCGCAGAGGAAAAAGCACTCCCCGCAGTCAGCGGGGCAATCGCCGCACGTCTCACCGGCCACACACAGGCCGTCGCCGCAATCCGGTGAGCACGGCCCGCAGTCCTTGCTGCACGACGCGCAGCTCTCTGCGACCTCGCAGAACCCATTGCCGCAGAAGTCAGCGCACTCCCCGCAGTCGGGAGAGCAGCTCAGGCAACTCTCGTCGCCGTTGCATACGTCGTCACCACAGGTCGGCGAGCACCCTCCACAGTCTGCCGGACAGGACCCGCAGTCCTCGCTCATGTCGCACCAGGCGTTGCCGCAGAAGGGCACGCACGGGCCGCAATCGGAGGGGCAATCCGCGCAGCTCTCTCCGACCTCGCACTGGCCATCTCCGCAGACCGGCGGACAGAGGCCGCAGTCGGCCGAGCAGCTCTCGCAGGCCTCGCTGGGCGCACAGTAGAGATCACCACACTGGGGCTC
>JAAZYN010000197.1 GCA_014239625.1 Myxococcales bacterium
GTCGCTCGGCATCGCCTCGCGCACCTCGCCAAGCGCCACGCCGAGCGAATTGAACGCGATCTCGCGCTGCGGGAGCCCCCTCAGGATCGAGTCCAGCATTGTGAACGCGCTGAGGATCTGCTCGCCCTCGTCGGCACCTTCATCGTCGCTGGCGATGCCTCCAGCAGTGGGTTCGTGACGATCTTGACTCGGGACCCGGCCGTCGGCCAGGGGCAGACGTTCATGCCTCCGCTGGAGCTGGCGGGACCGATGGCTGACGAGGACGTCGCGATCGTCGCGTCGTGGATTGACCAAGGCGCAACGGACCACTGAGCTGAAGAGACCACCCCGCGGGCGTCAGCCTGGGAGCGTCCCATCGCCGAGGAGCCGAGCGGATGCGTTGACAGACGCGGCGCGCGGCGTGCGGTGGGTCGTCGTTGAGGCGGCGTCGCCGGCGAGGGCGCCGCTGACGGGTCCCCACGCTCGCTGTGTCCGGCTGAGTTCAAGGCGCCTCGCTGCGGCACTCTCCGCACAAGGCTGCCGCGCCGGCCGGCCGGCCGGCCACATGAGGGAGGCCGCTCCAGTCTCGATGGCCGTCCTCGAGGCATCAGTGGGTTTCGGCGAGGGCCTCGGTCGCCACCAGGCCAGGTGGCGTCTTCGCGTTCCTGCTCATGGTGCTGCTGGTGACGGGGTCGGCCGAAGGGGCGCCGCGCCATCGCCACCATGACAGGACGCCCACCGCCGCGGTCAGGACGCCGCCGGCGATCACTGGCCCCGCTTCGCGTCCCACGACGTATCCCGCCATCACCAGCACAAAGCCGGCGAAGACCTTGCGAAGGGCCTCTGCCGAGACGTGTTTGGCGGAGGCCGCCCCGACCACGCTGCCCGCGACGGCTGCGACCGTCACCCAGAGCGTGATCTCGATGTCGATGGACACGTGCGCAGCGTGACCGGCAAAGGCGGCGAAGGACTTCAGCGCGATGACCATCAGCGAGGTACCTACCGCCTTGTGCATCTCCATGCCCCCGAGGAGCACCAGGGCCGGGACCACCAAAAATCCGCCGCCAGCTCCGACCAGGCCGGTCACCGCGCCCACCGCGAGCCCCTCAGCCACCACGAGCAGGACGGGCAGGGGCATATCGCTGTCAGGCTGCAGGTCACCCCGTCCGCGAAACATCGCGAGCGAAGTCACCACCATCATCGCGGCAAAGAGCAGCAGGAGGGTCGTGCCGGAGAACCAGCCCGCGGCCAGCCCTCCGAGGTAAGCGCCGGCCATGGCCGTAGCGGAGAAGATGGCACCGGTCCGCCACTCCACGTTGCCGCGCCGGGCGTGGGAGATGAGCGCAAAGAGAGAGGTGATGCCGACAACGACGAGGGATGTGGCGATGGCTTCTTTGGCCGTCAGGTCGGCGCCATAAGCCAAGACCGGCACGGCGAGGATGGACCCGCCGCCGCCGAGCAGCCCCAGGGACAGCCCGATCAAGCTCGCCAGGAGCGCCACGATCAACATGTCGCCTCCGCAGGCTTTCGGGCGCGGCGGCTCGGCAGGCTCAGCAGGCTGTGCATGAGCATTCCGCCCAGCATGGAGGCAACGAACACGCCGGCGGCCGGGTCAAAGCTCACCAAGGAGACCAGGCCCGGTCCCGGGCAGAAACCGCCCAGCCCCCAGCCCACTCCGAACAGCGCAGCGCCAACCAGGAGCTGCGCGCTGATGTCGCGACGCGTGGGGATGTAAAAGCGGTCGGCGAAGAGCGGGCTCTGACGCTTGAGGATCATGCGGTACATGACGAGGTGCACGCCGATGGCCCCCATCATCACGAAGGCCAGGCTGGGGTCCCAGTCGCCCGCGAGGTTCAAAAAGCCGATGACTTTGTTGGCGTCGGTCATACCGGAGAGCCCGAGGCCCAGCGCAAAGACCAGCCCCCCCAGGAAAGGTGCGATGATTCGGTGCATGGAGCTCATCGTGCCCCCGCCGCGAGGGCCACGATCGTCGCCGTCAAAAAGCCTGTGCCCATGAAGGTCAGGGTCGCCGCCAGAGAACGGGGCGATAACCGCGTGAGGCCGCAGACCCCGTGGCCGCTGGTGCATCCGCTGCCGAGTCGGGTGCCGTAGCCGACCAGCCCCCCTGCTGCCCCGATCAGGACGAGCGACCGGGAGTCGGGTGCGGCGATCGCGTCGGGGAGGATCGTCGTCAGGATGCCGCCACCGACCAGCAGGCCCACGAGGAAGCTCGAGCGCCAGGCAGACTGCTCATCGCGTGCACTCAACAGTCCGCCGATGATGCCGCTGATTCCCGCTATCCGGCCCTTGGCGAGTAAGATCCAGGAGGCGGCCAGGCCGATCATCGCGCCACCGACGCTGGCCCAGAGAATCGAGGTCAACATGAGGTCGCCTCCTGGTGGTCGTGCCACGCGGACATGCCACCGGACAGGTTGGTCACGTCAGAGAACCCCATCTGGGCGAGCAGCGCACAGGCATGGGCGGACCGCCGACCGCTCTGGCAGACCACGAGGATGGGGTCCTCGCGCGGCCACGCCAGGGCGCGCTCGGAGAGCTCGGAGAGCGGGGCGCTGACAGCGTCTGGCAGATGGGCCTGTTCGCCATCGCGCTCTTCGGGCTTGCGCACGTCGATCACGCGGCCTCGGGTGAAGGGCTCCAGGGAGGTCGGGGTGATGGACTTGAACGGGGGGGCGTGATCATCTTCTGACGTGGGCGCGGGGAGGCCGCACGCCATGTTGGCTGGGAGGGCTTCATGGATCCGCGCGGGGTGAGCGAGGCGCAGGTCGTTCATGATGTCGACGAACGCCTCCTCGGTGATGTCGGTCCTGAGGCGCGGGTTGTGGGACCGCTCCTCGTCCACCGTGCTCACGGTGTGGCCCCGGTAGTCGTGCCCTGGGTAGATGAGGGTGTCGCCGGGGAGGCGGAAGATCTGCTCGTGTACCGACCGGTAGAGCGTGACCGCGTCGCCCTGCTGAAAGTCGGTGCGCCCGCAGCCGCGAACAAACAGCGCGTCGCCGGTGAACGCGAGGGTCTGACCGCCGGCCTCGATCACGAACGTCAGGCAGCCGTTGGTGTGCCCAGGCGTGCTGCGAACCTCGAGCGCGTAGGGACCGAACCGGAGCACATCGCCGTGCACGAGGTTGCGATTCACGCAGGCCACCTGTGCGCTCGCGCTTACGCCGCTGAGGGCGCCGGTCGCTCGTCGCAGCTCCCCGGAGCCGGTGACGTGGTCTGCGTGCACGTGGGTGTCGAGGGTGTACGTGAGCCTCAGGCCGAGCTCAGCGATGAGCCTCAGATCCCGGTCAACGCGTTCGCGCACGGGGTCGATGATGATCGCCTCGCGGCTGTCGGGATCGGCTAGAAGGTAGGTGTAGGTGTACGTCTTCTGGTCGAAGAGCTGCTTGAGCAACATGACGTCCTCCGATGGTTGGGTCGTCGGTCCTGTCGAGGACGACCGTCTTCATCGGCTAGGAGCCACTTGCTCAAAGAAGGGTTCAAGAAAAAGGGCGGCTACTGCGGGAGATGCCCCAGCGCCTCCTGCAACGCCTGCTTGACCCGCGCCTGGACCGCGGTGGGCACCTCGCAAGGTGCGGTGCTGCATGCATTGAGCGCTGCTCTGAGCCCGCCGCACTCTGCCGCGCAGCTCGGACAACTCGCCACGTGCGCCTCCATGGTCGCGCACATGTCCCGCGAGAGGTCGCCCTCGAGGTGCTCGGAGAACACCTTACGGATGTCGGGGCAGCCGGGTTGGGGCCGATACGGGGTGGCAGCCAGATGCTCGCGCAGCTGGGCTCGGGCACGGTGCAGGCGGGTCTTCACAGCCGACACGCTGATGCCCACAACCTCGGCCACCTCCTTGGCGCGCAGGCCCTCGATGTCGCGCAAGATCAGGACCTCTCGGTAGGCGGGCTCGAGCCGCTGGATCGCCGCCTGGACCTGTCGCCAGATCTCAGCTGACTCGGCCTGATCGTGAGGACTTGGAGCCTCGGACTTCATCCGCCCGCGCTCGCCAGCCGGGAGCTGCTCGAGGGACTCCTCGCGCTTCGGGGCGAACTTACTCTTGCGCCGTTTCTTGATGCAGAAGCTGCGCGCGACCGTGAACAGCCAGGTCGACAGCGAGGACGCGCCGCGAAAGTCTCGAATGGAGCGCGCCAGGGTCAACATGGAGTCCTGCAGGACATCCTCGGCGTCTGCGGTGTGGCGACACATCTTCATGCTGAAACGATAGAGCTGCGGCTGCACTGCGCGCAGCAGCGCATCGAGCGCCGCGGCGTCGCCTGCTTGGGCACGCTCCAACAATAGGCTGTGGTCGCTCGTGTGTTCCATGGTCTCCTCGTCCTACCAGAGATGGAGCGCGAGCACACAGGGACTCTTCGCGCTCCCGCCGCGTCGGGCGACTCTGCCGGCCGGGCCAGCCGAATCAGCCCGTCGACATGGTTCGGGTCGGCCGACCTCGCGACGTTGGAGCACCCGACCTGACGTGAGTCTCAGGTCGGCTCGCATCGTTCACGGCTGGAGGCGGCGCTGGCCGATGGGCTTCTCGAAGGGTGGTGATACGGCACTTGTCTGGCTGGCGTTCAGCGCAGCTGTCGCGCGAAGAAGCTCCAGATGGCCTCGTCGGCGATGGTTGGAGGGGCGTGTCCGCCCCACTCCCCTCCGGTCGTCGGGCACCACTGGAGGGCGTGTTCACAGTTGCTCAGGGCCGTGCAGACGTCATCGGGGTAAGTATCCGGCTCGGGTGGGTCGCAGCCGTTTCGTTCGGCCCAGTGTTCGAGGTGAGTCACGCCGGCGCTCAAGGGGATGGTCTCGTCGTGGATCCCTTGGGAGAGCCACAAAGGGAGCTTCCCGGGGCAGCCGTCAACGTTGTTGTTGCCCGCGGAGATCATGGCGATGGCCGCGTGCTCGTCTGCGCGGAAGCATCCCAGGACCTCGACGAAGCGCCCGCCGCGGCTGTGCCCGATGCTGAACACCGCGTCGGCGTCGATGCCCCACTCTGCCACAACCTGAACGACCAAGGCGTCGAAGAAGGCGACGTCGGGCCCCTCTGGATCCCGATTCCAGCAGCTGGTCCCGCCGCAGTCGGCGTGGGCCCGTCCTTGTGGATAGACGATCATGGCCTCCTCGCCGATAGCCGCTTCCAGTTTGAGTCCCTCGATGTCGGTGTTCATGGCGCGGCGATAGCTCTCGCCGTTTGAGTCGCTGCCGTGCCACACGATCACCAGCGGTAGCCCAGCGGTGTCGAATTGAGGCACGGGCTGCAGGTAACAGCGTTTGTCTCCGTCGACGTCGACGGTCCGGAGCTGGCAGGTGGCGCCGGTGTGTCCCTCGCACGGTGGCTTGGACCAGGTCCCGATGAGCTGGCTGGCGTCGAAGTGCTCTTCATAGGCCGCCACACAGGGGGACGCGGCGCCGTTCGGGTGCTCCGGACCACAGGCAAAGAACGCGAGGATGGCGAGCATCAGGCAGAGCGGGAGCAGCGCTGGGGGCCATCGGAACGGGAGCCTGACGGGACCCGCCTCGAGCGGCGGCCTGCGGGCCCTGAGCAGGGCCAGCCTGTTGGGGGAGAGTCGGAATGTGAAGAGAGGGCGCATGGGTGAGCACGCGTGTGTGGGCCATTCGTTGGCGTGTCGTGGGCTAAGGGATGAGCCGGCGTAGATTCACCCTCGTGATAACAAAGGCTTGCAAGGAGTGCTACCCAGGCGCCCCCCGTCGATCGGCTCTGTCTCTTCTCGTCATGACCGCCTCTCCGGCGACGCACCGGGTCTCCACCTTCCGGGGCTCGAAGCCCCGCCGCGCCGGTCAGCATGACCTCTCCAGGGTCTCCCTCGAGGCCCTTTGAGCCTGCGCATCAGAACCTGTAGCCGGTTGTTGAACGTGCCTTAGAGGCGCGGGAGATAGAGCCGCGCGCCCTTGTCGACGTCGACGTGGTCGACGTGCCCTGTGACGGTGGGTGTGCTGCTGATGACGTGGGCGTGCGTATTCGTGTCGTGGTGGGTGAAGATCGCGTGGTGCTTGGGCGAGTAGAAGCCGAGGATTTGAACGCGCGTCCCCGTCAGTGAGCCGCGCACCGCGGTCTTCATGTGCGCTTCGTGGCCGTGAGCACCCGCCGGAATCTTACCGCCGTTGATGACATGCCAGTCGAGTCGTGTGCTGGTGCCTTCGATGCGGAACGGGAACGCCTCCTCTACGTTCACACCTGCCTCCCGCGCCGCTCTCTCGATGAAGGTGTCGAGCTGGGCGAAGGGGACCGCCTGCTCCAGGAGGCGCTCCTGCCACGCGGTGACGGTGGACGTGACCAGCAGGGTGGCCCCCGCGGTGGTGGCGTCGTGCTTACCTGCCGCGGCGCCTCCTTGGCCATCGGGAGTCGACAGCCAGAGTTGACCGTCCCACAGCGTGACCTCCCCGCCGAGGCCTTCGAGCGCGCCCAGACCGTAGGTCCCCGATGTCCCGATCAGCGGCGCGAGGTCGACGCGTCGTTCGGTCCGCCCCATGTGCATGATCTCGCGCAGCGCACCGTAGACGTTCACCGTCGCGGTGAACGGCTCAGGGTTCGCGGCGGCCGCGGGCTCCGCCGCCGTTGGCTTCGGAGCGCGGCCCTGCACGGCGGCCTTGGTGCAGCCTGCCCCAGACATCACCAGCAACATCATCCCCACGCGTGCTTTCAAACTCTTCATGCCGGCCGCCCTCCGGTTGGTAGTGTGCGGGCAGCGATGAGCCTGACCGCTCCCTGAATTCCCTCTGGTCGAGTGTCCCGAGTCGGAAGCCCGCTAACCCGGATAATTCATGGAACTTCGAGGGAAACCAAGGAGGCGTAGTGCTG
>JAAZYN010000198.1 GCA_014239625.1 Myxococcales bacterium
AACGCCGGCGATGGCTCCTCGGGAAGCGACGGCGTGGTGAGCGAGGACATCTTCAAGGACGGCTTCTCTTCGCCGCTATGCGGTGAAGAGGACATCGTCTTCGACGTCGACGTGGTCCCCCCATCCATTCTCCTCGTCCTCGACCGCTCTGGGAGCATGTACGGCGGCAAATGGACCGCGACAAAGGCCGCCATCTCGACGGTGCTGGCGGACAAGGGGCCGAGCATGCGGTTCGGCCTGCAGCTGATGCCCGCGGACCTCGGCTGCAGCGTGTCTCAAGCTGCCCCCGAGGTGGACTTCGGGCTCGACAACGGAGCGCTCATCAACGCCACGCTCGAGACCAAGGGCACGGGCGGCTCGACGCCCATGGGGGTCGCGATGCGCGCGGCCTACGATCACTTCGTCGCGGTCGACCCGCCGGGGGAGCGATACGTGATCCTGGCGGCCGACGGAAAACCGTCCGACACCTGCCTGTCGGACTGCAGCACCTGCGACTGCACCTTCATCGACACCTGCAGCCTGTGCGGGGATCTTCTGAGCTGCGTGGACGCCGAGGTGGAGAACGCGGTGATCGACCTGGCGGGCATCGGGGCCAAGACCTTCGTCATCGGCTTCGAGGGCGGCTGGGGGGCGTCGGAGCTTCTCAACTCCCTGGCCGAAAAGGGCGGCACCGCGTTGAACGGAGATCCCAAATTCTACCAGGCCGGCGACGGGTCCATGCTCTCGAGCGCGCTCGGCGACATCGCCACCGAGGTGAGCGCCTGCAACGCTGAGCTCTCACCGCCACAGGGGTATTACGGCCTGGTGGTGCAGATCGACGGCGAGACCGTGCCAAACGACTCCGCGCAGCAAGACGGCTGGGACCTGCTGGATGGGGACGTGCTGCAGTTCTACGGTGCCGCGTGTGGGGCCGCCAGCGCTCAGGGCGCGGACGTGACGGTGACCTACCTGTGCAAGCCGACGCAGGGAGGCTGAGCAGCCGTAAGCCGCGTCCGGGCGGTGTGATGTGCGCCTTCGGCTGGCGGGGTTGTGGCCGCTTGGGGACACGCGACGCCCTCACCTCCACGAGCTGCTCGTCGCGTCACCGAGCGGCCTTCGGGCGGACGGGTGTTCCCACACGGGTTGACGTGTGCAACAAGTGACGCGCCGGAACGTCACCTTCAGTCCCAGGAGCTGCCTCATGACGTCACCCAAGCGCGCGCCCCAGCCGGTCCCCTCTGATCCCGTCGAGCGCCTGGCGGCGCTGCGCCATGAGTTTGGCGAGCACGGCGGGGTCAACATGTCCATCGAAGCCTCGACCACCTTCACCGTGATGGAGGCGGGCACGATGCCGGAGATCTTTCAGGGCCGCCTGGGTCCAGATGACGGCGGCTGCTTCCTGTATGGTCGTCACTTCAACCCGACGGTGTACGTCTTGGGGCGCCAGCTCGCTGCGCTGGAAGGGGCGGAGGCGGGTTATTGCACCGGCAGTGGCCTGGGCGCTATCTCGTGCGCCCTGCTGGGGCTGTTGAACCAAGGCGACCACGTGGTCGCCTCGGACACCCTGTACGGCGGAACCTGGGCTATGCTGGCTGAGTTCTTGCCGCAGAAGTGCGGAATCACGACGAGCTTCGTCGACGCCAACGATGCGGACGCGGTGGCCGCCGCGTGCACATCTCGCACGCGGGTCGTCTACACGGAGTCGCTCTCCAACCCGACGCTGCGGGTCGCCAACCTGCCCATGCTCGCCGACGTCGCACACGCTCACGGGGCGCAGCTGGTCGTCGACAACACCTTCACGCCGCTCGCGATGACGCCGATCGATCACGGCGCTGACGTGGTCGTCCACTCGCTGACCAAATTCGTCAACGGGGCCAGTGACTTCATCGCCGGCGCGGTCTGCGGGACGTCAGAGTTTGTGAGCTCCTTGATGGATCTCCATGTGGGACCGCTGATGATCCTGGGTCCGACCATGGACCCCCAGGTCGCGCACGCAATCAGCCTCCGGGTGCCACATCTTCCGATCCGCATGATCGAGCACGCGCGAAGAGCACAGCGCTTTGCAGAGGGGCTCCAGGCGGCAGGGATCTCGGTCACCTACCCCGGTCTGGCACAGCATCCTGACCACGCGCTCATGCGAAACATCGGACGGCCCGAGTATGGTTTCGGCGGTCTGCTCACCATCGACGCGGGTAGTCGCGCGTGCGCCGAGGCTCTGATGGACGATCTCCAGAACAAAGAGGGGTTTGGGTTCATGGCCGTCAGCCTGGGGTATTTCGACACGCTGATGTCCTGCTCGGCCAGCTCCACCTCCAGCGAGCTCAGCGACGAGGCGCTTCGGGCCGCGGGGATCTCGCCGGGCCTGCTGCGGATGTCCATCGGGTTCACGGGCAGCGTCGAGCAGCGCTGGCAGCAGCTCGAGCGAGCGCTGGGTCGCGTGGGGCTGCTCTGACGTGAGGGGAACCCATGTTCTGCGGCCCCCTTTGCGCCGTCTGAAGCTGCGCCCGGGCCGCTGACCCGGCGCTCGGGTCAGGTCGGGTTGCCTGACGGAGCCGGGACCGGCTCAATGAGAACGACGGCTCAGCGGATTGCACGCTGAACTACCAGATCGCGGGGGCCACTGCGCCCTGGTCGCAAGCATCGCTACGTTCTGATTCGCCCCCCGGTTGGGCTCAGCGTGGGTCACTTCCGGTCGCAGCGCTGACAAAAGCGCGACCTCCGGCGCGCTCGGCGTATCTCGAGAGATGACTCACCGACCGCCCCTTCGGCCCACGGCCCCGGCGGCGAGACCTTCAGCTTCGAGGTTGCGTTGGTCGAAGGGGGTCGTTACCGTCCGCGGCCATGAGCGCTCTCCGGGCCGTCATCCCCACCGCGATGCTGCTGATGGTCACGTCTGGCTGTCCGTCACCGGCGCCTCAGCAGTTCGACGCCGTCAACCAGGCCACGCTGGACACCGCCTCGGGTGCGATCACCTACGGCCGCGAGCGCGCCTTCCCATCGGCGCCCCGGGATCAGTTCATCGGCTGTGTCCGGGCCTCGCCGCTGCGCTACAACGGACCTGACGGCGCCGAGATCATCGTGGCCGACGCCAACGCGGTCCACGGGCTTTCCCCTCTGTCCGGTGAGACCCTCTGGACCGTCATCCCTTCGGCGCCCGAGGCAGAGGACCCATACATCGTGTCCACGCCGTTGATCCTCGGCGACCGCCTCTTCGTCCTCTACCACACCACGGACCGGCCCGCCGGCGTCGCTCCCGGAGCGCACCGCCACAACCTCTACGATGTCCGACGACGCCATCTGGTGTCCGCTATCGACCTCGCCGGGCGCCGCGTGGACCCAGACTTTCCTCCCGTGGAGTTGGGCGCCATCGCCACCGACGTAGATGGCCATCCGGTTCCGTTCCTGAGCAACAACAACCTGGGGCGCGCTCAGGTCGACCATGCGGTCGCGGCAGGACAAGCGTTGGGCAACCTCTATCTGAGTTTCGGCAACGCACGCGACCTGCAGCCATGGCATGGCTGGGTGTTCGAGGTGTCCCTCGACGCCTGGCAAGCTCAGGGATCGGCGGCTGCTCAGACGAGCTGGCTCGTGACGACCCCGGAGGCGAACTGTGGCGCAAGCGGCGTCTCGGGGAGCACCAGTAGAGTGTGCGGTGGCGGGCTGTGGGCGCCATCTGGCCAACTCATCGTGCCCAACGGAGACAGCTACGACATCGTCCTCGCCCCCGGCAACGGTCAGCTGGACCTGCTACGGAACGACTTCGCCAACACGCTGATGAGGGTCGGGCCCGGGCTGGATTTCGATACGGGCTGTGACGCGGCCGCGTGCGCTGACGTGCAACCGGACGACCCCGCGATCGCGTGCAGCGAGAGCTGCCAGAACCTCTTCATCCCGCGACTTCTACCGGGGCAGGGCTTCCCAGATCCGGGCGACGGCGCCTGCGATGATGAGACGTCTCTGTTCGAGTGCTGGCGAAAGCTCGACTACATTGGTGGCAGCACCCCCGTGTACGTCGCACTGAGCGACGGCCCCAACCTGCTCGTGTATCCGACCAAGGACGGCCACGTCTATCTGATCGACGCCGACCACTTGGGAACCCTTTACGACCGGGCCAAGGCCGCCGACACCTGCGGCGCCCCTGGAGACAAGTGCCTATGGTCATGGGCCGGGATGATCGTCACCCAGCCCGCGCTCACCGAGCGCGGCGGGCGCCCACTCGTCCTGGTGCCCACCTTCGTGGCGGACAACACCCACGACGCGGGGGTCGTCGCCTTCGCGATCACCAACGACGCCGACGGCCCCCGCCTGGAACGGATCTGGGAGTATCCGGCAGGGGGAACCGACGAAGCTCGCAGCCTGTTCCGCAAGCACCCGGGACGAATAGCCCTGGCGCGACACGGCGCCGACGCGGTCGAGTTTGGATGGATCGTGGACACCTCCGACGCTCACCGACGCCTTCACGCGATCGACATCCAGAGCGGCGCCGGGGTGTTGAAGGTGGATCTGCTCGGCAAGGGATATCGATTCACCCAACCGCTGGTCATTGGCGACACCGTGTATCTCCCGTCGTGCAGCGCGGACGAAGGACCGTCGTTCGTGGAGGCCTACCGCCTCACCGTGTCCTCGGAGTAGACGAACATTGAACGTGAAAGGGTTTGGATGGGCCGTTCTTGGGCCAGCCCTGCTGCTGGCATGCCCAGGGGCCGGGGAGAGTGTTCAGTGGGCGCCTGATGTCGAGCGGAGCCTCATACGGCACTGCGCCGGCTGCCATGGCTCTTCGGGCTGCACCGTGGCCTGGAGCTGTTTTCTGGATGAACCGGAGCTGCTGCTCGCGCAGCCGACGTCTCCAGCGTACTGCGGCGACAGCGCGACCGCCGGACAGTGTGCGGTCCGGACCATCGAGAGCGACACCATGCCACCGGGCGGCTGCGTTACCCATGCGGGTGGCTGCATGTCCGACGTGGAGCTCAGCCTATTGCGACGGTGGGTCGAGTCGGGCATGCGCTTGTAGCCCCGGGCGCTGAACGTCGCCCGGATTACCCATGGCACGCCGAGCGACACCAGCAAGCGTCGTGGAGCTGGCCCTCACCGACACCGGGCAGGCTGGCATCGTCTGGAGGTGTCGTAGCACTTCGAGGGAGGCCAAGGAAGCGCAGCTCCGGCAACCGTGCCACCGACCAGCTCATGGGGACGGGGCGGATGGTCCATCCGAGATGAGTTGCTCGTCCATGTCGAGCTCTGCGAGCTCGTCGGTGGCGACAGACACAGGCGCCGCCGCGCCGGCACCGAACGTGCCTTGGAGCAGTGACCCGGGGAGTTGAGCGCCCCCTCCGCGCACAGCATCGAAAAATGTGAAGCTCGCCAGCGCGTCGCCCACCTCATGGCCCCAGAGCCTCATCTCCGGGCTCCCGAGCCAATTGGGCTCCTCATCGCCGAGATCGATCAGGAAGAAGTCGGTTTGCGACTGCTCCGCAGCGACATCCAGGTCTTGAATTCCCCGGCGCCAACTGTAAAAACAACGGTCGTCGGACGACCCAGAAAACGCAAACGATGCCTCCGACACCCAATCGCCTTTCTCAGACCACCTGATCGAGTAACTGCCGGGCGCCAGCGGCAAAGCGATGACCTCCTTGGCTCCTGCGGCGAGGGTGATCGGCTCGCCGACGGACTCTCCGAGACTGTTCCAGATCGTGATGGCGTTTCCATTCCAGCCGTCCCCATAGGCGTCCACCAGCGTGAGCTGCACCCCAGCGCCCTTCGGCTGCTCGATGACCTCGCCCCTGCAGATGGCGTCCCCGGACACAGCGAAGGTCCTCAGTACGTCACCGACTTGTCCAGCGAGAGATATCGCGTCGGGGAAGATGGAAAAGGACACCTCCGCCGGCCACCCTCCTTTCGCGGACCAGGTGACCGAGTAGGTGTCAGGTACCAGAGGCAGCGCGATGGTGCCCGCTGCGCCTGCCGCGAGTGTGATGGGCGCGCCAACGGGCTCGCCGAAGCTGTTCCAGACCGTGATGGCGTTACCGTTCCAGCCGTCCCCGTACGTGTCCACAAGGCTGAACACGACGTCGACCACGGGGGCGGAGAGGTCCGCGACGACGCCACACTCATCAAACGCTTCGGAATGCCACACGCACGTCCCGTCCCACGCGGTCGAGCAGCAATAGCCGTCGATCGCGCAGACCGCAGTCTCGCAGGCCAGATCAGCACAGCCAGGCGTACTCGACGCGGCGTGGCAGCTATCATCTTGTCCCGCCCAAGCCGCGCCAGCCAGGCCGATGACGAAGAGAAATACGGAGCACGTCAAGAGCCTCACGATGCCCTCCGACCGACCTCGGACACACGAGCCAGAGACACCTTCTCGAGCCCACTCGACGTCCCGATGGAGCTCCATGCTGCGGTACGGTGAGCCTTGGCGGCGCGGCGCGACGACGAGATTGCTGCGGCGTCGAGCCTCCGCGTCCGGGTCTCCGACCGCCCCCTTCCGCCAGTGATGCCTGTTGAACGCGGGCTGTTGGGGGTTTTCGTAGCTGGCCGCGCTCGTCCACTTTGAAGGCGCGCCGCTGTCTTGGTGGTCCCACGCCTCCAGTCGATCTCTTCGGTGTGTCATCGCTCGACTCCTCCGTTGTTCTCCTCGCTGTCGGTACGGCTGGGCGACGCCCGCGGTCCCGCGACGCGAAGGAGCGTTGCAAGGAGTGTTCCGCCTTGGCCACCGAAGGCCTTCAGCCTCCTTGAATTGACCCCTGCCAGTCCTGCGTCGGCCCGCCTTGACCTGGGCCGAAACGCCTGGCGACTCCTGGCGTCAACCATTCTGACCG
>JAAZYN010000199.1 GCA_014239625.1 Myxococcales bacterium
GCATCTCTGAAACATCGGCGCCACCGGCCAGGATGTCTCCCCACACCGAGCCCTGAGCGAAGCCCTGAAGGATCCCCTCGATGAGGTCGACCGCCAGGCTGCCGATGGTGGTCAGGTCGTCGATGTCGGGGTTCGACGGGTCGTTGAACACCAGCTCGCACAGATCGCTGAGCAGTGAGTCCGCGATGGTACAGCTCAACGACAGCAACCCCCCGACCGGACTCTCGAGGATGTCCAAGATGGCGTAGATGTACGGTTGAACCGAGTCGGGCAAGGCTGTCACGAAGTCGAAGTAGGACTCCACGGTGTAGGTGCCCATATAGGTCGGCGGCACATCGGCGAGCGGAATCGTCACAGTGCGGGTCTGCCCCCAGGTGACGTCGGCGGAGGTGTCATCGCAGCCCCAGGCGAGGACGTTGCTGTTTCCGTCCAACGCATAGGCGAGCACCGCGTAGTACTGAACCCCTTCGGACTCGAGGTCCGCGAAGACGGGGAACTTGGTCGTCTGTCCCATGAGCGTTGGGGCCCCCTGCTGGTCCGCCTGAGCTGCGTACAACGCTTCCATGTCCGCGCAGTTGGGGGGGCCTCCCGAGGCGGTCTGTCGGTACAGACGCACCTCGTATTGGGTGAGGTTCTGCAGACCGTCGTCCGGATATTCGGTGGCCACCGTCAAGGGCACGATCCCCTTGGGCGACACGGTCACGTCGAAGTAGACAGGGGCGACGTCGGGGTTGTCCACGCTGGCCTTGACGGTGAAATTGCCAATGAGCGCCAAGGCCGGCGTCACGAGCACCGAGGCGACCCCGTCGGTGTTCGAGTAGCTCAGGCTGCTGGCGACGCTGCCGAGTTGGTTTGGATCGTCCTCGACCGTCCAATAAATGGGCTGACTGACCAGGTCCTGACCGTCGCGATGGTAACGGACCTCGAGGAGACGGTCGCTGCTGTAGCTGAGGCTCACGCCGCAGCGCACCGCGTTGTCACAGCTGATGTCGTCGTCGCCCACGAGCCACACGAAATCGAGCTGCGGAGTTTGCCCGCTTACATCGGAAGTGCCCGGTACGTCGGGTCCGACGGTGGGAGTGTCGGGGCCAACGCCGCTGTCGGCAAACAACGCGTCGACGTTACCGGGGCCGACGTAGGTGATCTCGTCGCCGCAGCTCGCGCTGATCGCTGTCACGGCGAGGAAGGCACTGGTGAGAGATACAATGTTCGATGTGTGGTGCTGCATGACGAAAGAGTGTACCGACCACGCCGCTCCCCCTCAACGCCTTAGGTGATGCTCGACCTTACGCTTGTGCGCATCGTAGCTCCGCGAGAAGGCATGCCGACCCCCTCCGACGGCGACGAAAAACAAATAGTCGTGACGCTCCGGGCGCAAGGCCGCTATCAACGAGGCCCTCGAGGGGCTGCAGATGGGCCCCGGGGGCAACCCCCGGTGGGCATAGGTGTTGTAGGGGTTCGTGGCGTCCTTTCGGTGCGCAGGCGTCGGCTTGAGCCCGACGCGATCGGGGCGGTACACCAACGTGGGGTCGGTCTGGAGCTTCATGTCTTTTGCCAGCCGGTTGTAAAAGACCCCAGCGACGCGCGCGCTCTCTGAGCGGTCGGCGACCTCGCGCTCGATCAGGGAGGCCAGGATGATGATCTCACGATCGGTCACTCCGTAGCGCTTCTTCAAGGCGAGCCGGTCCGCTTTGAACTTCCGAGCGAGGGGCCTCCAGGTCTTCTGGAACTGGTCGATCAGGCGCACCAAGACACGCTCCGCGGACGTGTCGGGCCGCACGTAGAACGTGTCGGGTGCGAGGAAACCCTCGAGATATGTCGGAGCAAAACGGTCGGGGCGAGCGAGCCTCGCCCCACCCAGGAGGCGCCGCCCGACATGCCGCTTCGCAAAATCATAGTCGGCCGCGAGCCGCCTGATCTGGCGCTCCGTTCCAAGGCCCAACCGGGCCGCCTCGCGAGCCACCTCCCAGACGGTCAGCCCAGGGCGCAGGGTCAGCGCGACACCATCGAACTTGGGCGAAGCACGGAGCAGCGCGCAGAGCTCCGACGCGCTGGCGTCACCTGGAAGCTCGTAGATGCCCGCCTTCACGCCGTCGAGGGTGCCGTCGAGCTTGAGCACCCAGTAGAGCACCGACGGGTGCGGCGCCAACCCCTCGTCGCGGAGCGCGACGACCAGCTGGTCGAGGGTGATCGACGCGCGAACCTGTACTCGAACCAGGGCTGGGTTGCCCTCGGGTCGGGAGTGGACCATGGACCACACCGCCGCGCCAACACCTAGGACAGCGGCGATGACCGCTGCGACCAGCCACCGCTTCCACCTGGAGCGCCGGCCCGGCTCGGAGACCCACTCGAGCGCCACGCATCACCCCCGTTGGTCCAGCCACTCTTGGAGCAACACCGCTGCCGCCGCAGCGTCCACACGCCCCTTCCATTGTTGGATGCTCTCTCCGCGCCTTCGCGCGTTGCCGCCCGAGTCCGCGAGCCGTTCGGCGGCCGTCACCGAGCTGAAGCGCTCGTCCACCCGAACCACGGGTAACCCGCTGACTCGCGACAGCTTTTCGGCATAGAGCGTGGTCGCTTTCGCGGAAGCTCCCACCTCGCCGTCGAGCTGCAGCGGCAGCCCCACGACGAAACCGACGGCGTCCACGCTCCGTGCCAACGTGACCACGTCGTTGATCTGCCTGCCCTTGTCCTTGGTGTGCAGGGTCGAATGTGGCGTAGCCAGAAACTGAGTCTCGTCGCTCATCGCCAGGCCGATCCGGGCCGCCCCCCAATCGACGCCGATGACTTTCCCAGCGCGGGGGACCGACGCGCTCATGTCAGCTCGAAGCCGTTGCCTCGGATGGCCAGCACGTCCATCGTCAGGGCGACCGCGTAATGCAGCCCGACACCGAGCCAGACCGACCGGTGCTTGAGGGCGAGGAAGGCCAACAGCGAGCCAGCGAGGATCGCTCCGAGGGTCTCCGGCAGAGGTTTCCCGAAGTGGCTGCAGACGTAGGGGACCAACATGAAGGCGATGCCGTAGAGACCCAGCTGTTTTTCGAGACCGAACGTGAAGAAGCCGCGATAGAGCGCCTCACCGCTGACAAAGACCAGCAGGTAGAAGGCTTGATAGCCGAGGAAGTGCTCCCAGGCAATGGTGCCACCGGGTGAGAGCATCCCTCGCGCCAGCGGATACTTCTGCAGAAACGCGGGGGACTCGGCCACGACCAGGAGCACCGGGAGCAGCCCCACGAACAACGCCACGTACACCCACCTGACCCGCTTGTCCGGTGGACCCGATGAGCTCCAGAGGCCCAGCCTACGCGGATCGACGCCGACCAGGCGAGCGCCGAGGGTGAAGGGTATGACCAGCCGCAAGACCAGCGCGGACACCGACAGATAGATGAAAGGGAAGATCGGTGCCAGAGGCCCGGTCTGCGGCACCCACTCGCGGACATGCGAAACGTAGGTGTCACCGCGGCCCCAATACCAAAACAAGACGTAGCAGGTGACCCCGAGGCCGAGGATGATCCGAGCTCTCCGGTCAAACCGCCGCAAGATGGCCGTCCCGTGAAACAACACGAGCACCCCGGCCACGTAGGCCAAGCCGACACCCACGTGGAGCGCCTGCCACTTCTTGTGGTAGCCCCAGCGCAGTTCATAGCGAAGACAGATATGAGCGGCCAGCAAGAGGCCGATCAACAGCACCGCCGCGACCCTCACCCGCGGGGTCTCGTCCTCCATGCCCTGCGTGGTCGGGCTGAGGAGGTCTCTGAACCGGTCAAACCGCGATGGTCTTCAAGTCCTCGGAGACGTCGAAGGCTGCCTCGGTCGCCGCTCGGATGCTCTCCACGGTCTCGCCCGGGGCGATCTCGCGGAGCACCAGGGTCGACGCGCCGTCGCGCTCTACCACGTCGAACCAGCCGCGGTCGGTCAACACGGCGTCCACACAACCGGTGCCTGTCAGCGGAAGCGTGCAAGCCTTCAACAGCTTGGCAGCGCCGCTCTTGGCGTTGTGGGTCATGATGACGATGACGCGCTTGGCGCCGGCCACCAGATCCATGGCCCCGCCCATCCCCTTGACCATCTTTCCGGGGATCATCCAGTTGGCCAGGTCACCCTGTTGGGAGACCTGCATCGCGCCAAGGATCGCCAGGTCGATATGCCCGCCTCGGATCATCGCGAAGGAGTCCGACGACGAAAAAAAGCTCGAACCCGGGAGGGTCGTGACGGTCTGTTTGCCCGCGTTGATCAGATCAGGGTCCTCGTCGCCTTCGTAAGGAAAGGGGCCGATCCCGAGCAGGCCATTTTCGGAGTGAAGGACCACCTCGACGCCTGGTGGGATGTAGTTGGCGACTCGGGTGGGCATGCCGATGCCCAGGTTGACGTAAAAGCCGTCGCGCAGCTCCTGTGCGACGCGCTTGACGATGTCCTCGCGGGAGATGGCCATGAGTGTCTACTCCTGCTGCCTGTGAGCCCGGGTGTGAAGAGCCTGACCGCTTGGGTCGACGACGGGGATGGCGACGAGGCGCGAGGGCGGCGCGCTCTGTGGGCTCACCCGAAAAGGTGGAACCCGCAGCTGCGCCACGGTAGGCGCCACGCCGGGTCTTCTGGTCGTCACCGAAGCCACTAGCCACGTGCCCGAATGGTGCGTTGCTCGATGGGCTTTTCGTAGTCACCGCCGCGGATGATGCGCTGCACGAAGATGCCCGACGTGTGGATCTGGTCGGCGTCCAGTTGCCCTGGCTCGACCAGCTCCTCCACCTCGGCGATGGTGATGGCGCCGGCGGTGGCCATCATCGGGTTGAAGTTCCGCGCTGTCTTCCGAAAGATCAGGTTGCCGTGGGTGTCGCCCTTCCACGCTTTGACAAGGGAAAAGTCGGCGTGCAGAGCCGTCTCGAGCACACACATGCGGCCGTTGTACTCGCGCGTGTCTTTGCCGTCAGCGACCACCGTGCCGTACCCCGTGGGCGTAAAAAACGCTGGGATCCCAGCGCCTCCGGCACGAATTCTCTCGGCCAGGGTGCCCTGGGGGATGAGCTCGACCTCGAGCTCACCGCTCAAGAACTGCTGCTCGAAGTTCTTGTTCTCTCCGACGTAGCTCGACTTCATGGCCTTGATTTGCCGCGCTTGCAGCAGGATCCCGAGGCCCTTGTCATCGATCCCGCAGTTGTTGGAGATCACGGTCAAGCCGGTGGTCCCCCTGTCCGACACAGCCTTGATGAGGTTCTCGGGATTTCCGCAGAGGCCGAAGCCTCCGACCATGAGCGTGGCGCCGTCCTGCAGATCGAAGATCGCTTCGGCGGCGCTGGCATAGACCTTGTTCACCACTGCACCTCGATAATGGGTCCCAAGCTCTGTAGGCCACCCGTCGCCCTGCGTCAACCGGCCCGCAGGCGGCTCCAACGCCCGCCGGCGCGCAGCGAGGAGCCCGTCGCCAGGTCGGCGAGCTCGGGTTGCCCGCTGACCGGCTCCATCATTCCACCGGTCAGGTGGGTTGAACGCGACCTTCTGGGCGATGTCGCCGCGGGGTGGCGATGCCCCGGCGGCGCGGTCGCACGCCGGCGGACACGCGGGGCACCCGCCTCCCCCGCCGAACAGAGACGTCATCCTATGGCTTGCTGGTCGCCCACAGATCAGCCAGCCGGGCGTCGGGGCTGGCCCTCCGAGCCCGCGCCTTGGCCCACTCCCGGAGCGCCTTGACCTGCTCCTCAGCGGTTCGATAGAGCGGCACGATGGCCCTCGCCGAGACCTCCAAGTCATCGCCCTGCAGCTCTCGCCGCTTCTGGAACGCTCGATACAAGCCCGCGATGACGACCTGCTCCAGCTCCGCACCCGAGTAGTGCTCACACACGGTGGCCAAGGCCTCCAGATCGAACGCGCCGGGGTCGCGGCCATGTCCGCGCAGGTGAATCTCCAAGATCTTCTGCCGCTCGTGCAAGCTCGGCAGATCGACGAAGAAGATCTCGTCAAAGCGCCCCTTGCGCAGCAGCTCTCCCGGCAGGTGATCCACGCCATTGGCGGTGGCGACCACAAAGACGGGGGCCCGCTTCTCCTGCATCCAGGTGATGAACGCGCCGAAGACCCGGGTGAGTTGCTCCGACGCGCCGCGGCCCGCTCCAACGGACATGAAGGCTTTGTCGATCTCGTCGACCCAGAGGACCATCGGCGCCAGCGCTTCGGCCAGGCGAAACATCCGTCTGAGGTTCTGCTCGGGAGACCGCGTCGCGGTGAACAAGGATCCGAAATCCAGCCGCGTCAAGGGGAGCTGCCAGAGCTGGGCGACGGCCTTGGCCGTCAACGACTTCCCGCAGCCTTGAATCCCCACGAGGAGCAGGCCCTTGGGTGTCGGAAGCCCGAAGTCCCGAGCGCGCGCATCAAACGCCAGCTCGCGCTCGGCGAGCCATTCTTTCAGGTCCTCGAGCCCGCCGACGCCGTCAAGCGATGGCGGCGCTTCGATGAACTCCAGGAGATCGGTTCGCTGGAGGATCCGACGCTTCTCGTCCACCAACCCGTCGGTGCGGCCCGACCGGAGCCCACCCTCGAGGGCCAGCGCCCGGCGAAACGCGCGACGGGACGCGCCCATCGTCAGCCCCTGCAGGCTGCGGACGGCCCGGACAGCGACCTCGGGCTGCAGGCTGACGCCCGCCGCGCGACACTCCTCGTGCAGGATCTGCGACAACAGGCGCGCGTCGGGCAGGGGCAGATCAAAGACCAGGGCGTCCATCGCGAGGTCGACGCCAAAAGGAGCCCGCATGACGGTGGTTCCGTCGGCTTCGACGCGCGTGGTGTCCCGCCACACC
>JAAZYN010000019.1 GCA_014239625.1 Myxococcales bacterium
CGTCAGCGCTGCGGATCCGCCGGTTGCAGCCGAAGGGCCATGAAACATCCGGGCTCAACGGGGCTAAACGGCCACGCGTAGCGCCCTGGAACGTTCCACGCGGGACACCAGACGCTTGTGCCGGGCTCCTTAGAGCCGACGAAGACGCGCCGGGCCTTCCTCGAAGGCCGCTCCCACCGGTCTGGTTACAGTCCGATGTACGGCCGCGACTGCACGATGTGCAGGGTGTCGTGCTCGAACAGCCACTCGACGTCGATAGGGCGGTCCGGAGGGAAGAGCCGGGTGAGGGCTTTAGCCGCCATGGCCAAACGCATGGCCCGCTCATCGGTGAGCACGGGCTTGCCTTTGTTCGGGTTGGGCACCTCTTTGACCCCGCCGCTGCTATCGAAGACCAGCATCGTGTCTTCATCTGACCGGCTCAGCACCTTGATGCCGAAGTTGCTCATGTCGAAGATCAGCTGTTCGGGGACCTTCTTGCCTTCGACCACCCGGATGCCCAAGCCGCTCTTGGCGTTGATCGTGTAGGACGTCTTGTCGTGTCGGTCGAAGATGTTCGCCGTGATGAGCACCCCCGCTGCGGTCGCGTTGACGCCTTGTTGGATGAGCACCGCCCCATAGACGCTGTTGTGGTCGATGCCGAAGTGCGTTCGCTCCTCGAAGGCCCGCCGGTTCCAGACCGACGCCCAGACCCTCTTGACCGCCGCGGCGGCGTCCTTGGCTCCGGTCACATTGGGGACCGTGTCGTAGAGCCCTGCGCCGTTGAAGCCAGGCAGGTCCTCGGCGTTGGTGGAGGAGCGCACGAACACACCCTTGCTACCTCCCAGCGGCATTCGCGCGAGGTGCTGGGCGATCGCCTTGTCGAGCGCCGGGTCGAGGGGCTTGGCCGCGATCATCTCGCGCAACCTGGTCAACTCCGCCTTGCGGTAGTTGCTGTCCTTGTTGAACCGTGGGTTCGTCAGCAGCTTGCTGACCGCCTTGTCCAGTCGATGCTTGGCCATGTGCTGTTGGTAGTACGCGACCGGGATGGCGAAGCCCTTGGGGACCTCGAAGCCCGGGAGAGCGGCGTAGGCGATCTCTCCGAGGTTCGCGGATTTGGCGCCGTATGCGCCGGCCTCGGTGGCGCGGATGTCGGGCAGCCACTTCAGCTTCTTTTGTTGGAGGTCTGCTTTGGGGAGCTTGACCGCGCGGGCTGCCGAGCGGCGCTTCTTGTCGGCGGCGATCTCCGACGTGGTCGCTCGTCGCAGCGTCGCCCCTCCGGCCTTCGCTTCGAAAAACACCCACTCTCCATCGAGCTGGGCGTACTTTTTCGCCGCCGCCTTCATCCCTACGTGCGGGATGCCCCAGGCTCGCGCCCGCAGCGCTACGTGCGCCAGCGGCGTGCTGAACTGCTCACTGATGATGCCGCGCACCGGCGTGATATCGGGCAGGACCTCGACCAGCAGGGCGATCTCATCGGGCGCGAAGTTGATGTCGCTGGGCTTGGAGGACTTGGCGATGCGGAGCTTTCCGACGCTGGAGCCGGTCGTGAACGCGTGGTACGGGGCCGCTTTGTAGAGTTTGTCGTTGGAGATCGTGGGGATCCCCTTCATCGCAGGCTTGCCCAGGAGCTCCTCTTGTAAGGTGCTGTCCGGTCGAAACTTGACCTTGTCGCCGCCGAAGAAGCTCCTCTTCATGCGCTGGTAAGCCCTCGCCACGTGCGCGTCGGAGGCGAGATCTCCCTCCCAGAAGGCGAACGTCCAGACGTCCTGGTCGGTGTGGTGCACCAGGTAACATAGCAGGAACTCAGGCTTATTCGACTCGTAGTTGCGGTTGAAGTCGATGATCCGCGCGTTGGTCTGCGGGACCTTGTAGAGCTCCGAGAACACGAAGTCGACGTGCAGCTTGTACACGTTCACGTCGAAGTAGTAGATGCGGTCGCTGCGCACATCGACGATGAACTTCGTGAAGCGCTCGGTGCCGACCTTGCGGCTGTATGCCTTGAAGTCGGCGGCGTTTTCGATCGCGTGGGTGAAGACCCGGCGCTTGGTGAACGCCTTTTTTCCGAACGCGCCGTCGGGGGCTGTAGGCTTGACGGTCCCCCGCCCGATCCCTTGCGGCTCGCCGCCGCCGACCGTTGGAGGCGTTCGGCTGCTGTCCCGAACGTTCCCGCCGTCGCTCGAGGGCGTGGCCCCGGTGGACTTGCAGGCGGGCGATCCCAATATCAGGGCCAAAGCCCCGATGAACCATGCGCGTGTGATATTCATATCCCTGTTGTACGACTCCGCGGCTGCTGCGGTCTACCGGCCCCCTCGCTGGTCCCGGTTCAGCTGCCCGGGCCGGCTGTGCGCAGACGTTGAATCAAGACCCGCATGACCGACTTGGCCAGGCTCGGCGAGACCTCCAGCAGGTCTCCGAAGTCGTCGCGCCCGATCGCGAGGCATGACAGCGACGTCAACGCTCGGACGGAGGCAGAGCGGTTCCCTCCATCGAGGAGGGCCATCTCGCCGAAGCAGTCGCGCTCCCTCAGCACCGCCAGCCGTCGGCTTTGATTGAACACCTCCGCCTCGCCCGATGTGATGAGGTAGAGCTGGTCGCCGACGTCGCCTTCGCCAAAGACCAGGTCGCCGACATCGAACGCCGTCTGCTCCGAGATCTCTCCCACCGCCAAGAGCTGCTCCGCTGCCAGCCCCTGTAGCAGCGGGACGCCTCTGAGGAGCAGCACCTTGCTGGCCGGAGACAGCGCGACGTCGCTGGGCTTGCGCTCGGGGCCGATGGTCATGGCGGGATTATTCGAGGAAGCCTGGCCTTTGTCTATGGCAGCCATCCGGGTGTAGCCTCCCATGACGACGTTGCATGTTTCATCTCTCCCCATAGCCAGCCGCTCCAGCTGGAAGACCGTTGCCCGCCCGTCCGCCCTACGGGGTGCGCGGAGGTGGCTGGGTCGAGCCTCCCTGGTGGCCGCCATGATCGCTTCGGTGGCCGCGCCTACGAAGGCCCAGCTGCCGCCGCTACCGCTGCCGCCGCCGCCGGTCACCGGCGCCCAACGTCTCGTCGGAGACTTGGTTCACCGCTTACTCGCGCAAGCGCGCACCCTGGGCGTGGGGCGCTCCTTCGATGTTCGGGTGTCCATCGTCGCCGGTCGCACCCCAGATGCTTTCACGCCGTTCATCGCCGACGCGCTGGCGGCCGCTCTACGACATCGCGGCTGGCTCGGAGATAGGGCCGCCGCCGACACCCCAGGGTCGCTCGCTCATTACCTCTTCGACGTCGAGCTACGCGTCCAACCGCCGAAGCTGTTTGGCCTCGTGCTGTTGCGACAGCGGCCGCTGTCTGTGTGGGAGGAGCTGCGGGCTCCTACCGGCTCGGTGTTGGCCGCGGCCACCGCCGAGACGGGGCTGGACGCAGAGCTCAGGTCGCTGCTGGGGTTGCCGCTCAAGTCGGCCAGCATCAAACGCGTGAGGCTCCGCGGAGTGGCGCTCACCGCGGCGGTTGTGGGCCCTTCGCCGTCGCCGGCGCTGGACATGTGGGTGGGCGACCTGGACGGCGACCGGCGTCAGGAGCTGATCCTCCTCTTTGCAGATCGGGTCGTCGTCGTTGGGTTGTCGCCGCGCGGCGCTGGCATCGTCCGGGCCTCTTTTCTTCTCGGTGAGAGCCTCCCCCCCAACCCTCAGCGCGTTCGACAGCCCCTCGGGCGCCTGGTGGCCATCGCCAGGCGTGACGGCAGCCGAACGTTGCTGGCGGCGGTGACCGACTACGCTCACGGAGCGGCCTTGCGGTTGAGCCGAGACAAGCTGCTCCCTGACCTCGGGGTCCAGGCGCCGCGCCTGGGTTGGCCGCTGTATCAGGTGGTCGTCGACGAGGTCGTCAGCGCCGCCTGGCCTCGAGCTGTCGACGTCCTGGCGGGGGCGGCTCGGCACGAGCGGTTGGATGGATCCGGGGGCCGCCCGGCTGGCCCCTTGATCCCGGTCCATGACGTGCGGGCGTTCGCCCACCACGGCCTGAACGCGCCACATCATCAGGCGTTCGTCCTGGCCTCGGTGGCCGGCGGCGGAGTGGGGCTCCGGGACCCCGCCGGCGCCGTCGCGGTCGGACGCCATGGCTTGGGGACGATCGTGGGCGACCTCGATCTCGACGGCGTCGCCGAGCTGCTCGTCACCAGCGCCGAGCTGCAGCCGCGCACAGACGTGATCACCGCCTACCGTTTGATTCCCGGTCGGCGTCGAAACGTCTTGCGCCGCATAAAGGTCCGCGGGGAGGTCACCGCGCTGGCCGCTGGCGACGTGGACGGCGACCTCCGGCCGGAGTACTGGGTCGCAGCATGGACCGGCAAGCGCCCGCGTCTTTACGCGCTCGGCCTGGCGAGGCGTCGGCGATGAGCCTCAGCCTCCGCGGCGCCGGCCTCTCGCTCCTGCTGATGGGTGTCGCGGCCCCGAGCAGCTGGGGCGCGGGTCGAGCGCCTTATGGTGGGGTGCTGCGTCTGCCGTTGGATGCGGGCTACGTGCTGGCGGTCAATGATCCTCACCAGGCGGCCACCGCATCACAGCGGCTGGTCGCGCGGCTGGTGCACTGCCGCCTCTTCGCGATAAATGCCGTCGGGGCGCCGACGCCCGAGCTCGCGCGCCGTTCATTCGTCAAGGATGGAGCCTTGGTCGTGGACCTGATCCCAGGGGCTCGCTTCCACGACGGCAGCGCGATCACGGCGGCGAGCGTCATCGCCAGCTTGAAGCGCGTTCGGGAGCTGCGCGCCAGCTCGCCGATGGCGGCCTTGGTGGCCCACATCCGGCCTCGCGAGGTGGGCCCCGATCGGGTGAGTATCGACCTCCCGCCGGGAGTCCGCAGCGCGACCGTGCGCCGGCTCCTGGCGCGCCCAGAGCTCAGCGTCCTGGCGGGCGGTGAGCCTGGAACGGGGAGGGGCTGCGGCGCCTTCCGCCCCACCGCCGTCACCCGGCGCGCCACGACATTGCAGGCCTTTGACGGGCACGCCCGGGGCCGGCCGCGCCTCGACCGGGTGACCTTGACGCAGGTCAACGGCGCCGCGCGACACGTGGAGTACTTCGTGTTCGGTCGCGTCGACGTCAGCTTCGAGACGTCCCACCGTTTCCCACGAAGCGTCAAGCCGCTGGGTGTCGGACGCAGCAGCACCGTCTTCGCCTTCGTGCATCCGCGCTGGGCGCCGGGTCAGCGCGCTCGGGTGCGTCAGCGCTTGTGGCGGGCCGCGACCAGCCAACCATTGGCGCGGTTTCTACCGTGGGATGCCAGCATGGCGAAGTCTCCCTGGCCCCCCGAGATGTCCCCCACATCTCGCACACTGGACGCTCGCAAAGCGACGGGCCGTCTGGACGACGTCGGACCGGTGATCATCGCCTACCCGAAGGGAGACACCGCGCTCGCCGATCTGGCACGGGTGCTCCGTGACCGGATCCGCCCGATCGTCAAGGGGGCGCGCATTCTTGCGGTCCAGGACGTGTCACTCGCCCACGCTGCGGTCCCCGGCGCGCCGGTCTCGGCGGCGTCCTCGGAGCCCGCCCAGTGGCACCTCGGGCTCGGCGTCTACGACTGGGCGGCGGTCGATAAGGCGCAGGCGGCGTGGGAGGCTTCGAGCGTGCTCAAGGCCGGAGGGTTGGGTGCCCTGCAGGCCCTCAGCGGACGGGTGCGTCGGTGGGCCGACCGGGTAGTGAGCGAGACGCGCCTGTTGCCGCTGGTGCACGTGCGGCGACCGGTGTACCACCGAGGGGCGTTTCGGTTGGTGCCGGGCAGCGGCATGGTGCGATACGACGACAGCTACAGGCGCCCTTGAACAGGATCACCTCACCAACGTGCGACTGAAGACCCGGCTGACCCTGTTGTTTCTGCTCGTGGCTTGGGCTCCTCTGAGCGTCGCTGGGTGGTTGATGACCGAGCGCATGCAGGACCGCTTCGCCAGTGAGTTCCAGTCGCGGCGGGACGCGGTGCACACCGCCGTGGGTGAGCGGTTCAAGCAGCTCGCGGCGCAGCTCACGGTAGCTCTGGAGCGCATCGCCGCCGATCCGTTGCTCCAGACCGAGCTCTTGCAACCCCTGGCGCACAAACAGTTCTACGGCGATCCGCAGCGTCAGCGCGCCATCGTCCGCGAAGCCCGGAGGCTGATCACGTCGCCTGCGGTGGACACGCTTCGACTGGTCGACCTGGGGCGCAAGGGGCACGTCATCGCCTTGGGCCATCGGCAGGGTGAGGAGCCGCTGGACACGGAGGTGGTTCAGGTCGCGTCCACCGCGGCGTCACAAGGCGTGGACAGTACCCTGCTGATGCGCACCGAGAGGGTGGAGAACGACCGGACCGGCGCCGCCGACGAGCTGTGGACGCTGCAGGTCGTCAGAGTCGTGCCGTCGGGGTCGAGCGCTCGCGTCGCGCTGGTCGGGGGTAAGATCCTCAGCGGCGAGCTCTTGAGCACGCTGGTGCGGGCCGCTGCAGGAGAGGCGCAGGTGGCGCTGGACGTTCGTGGTATGCGGGTCGCTGCCACCTTCGACGGCGCCAGCCCGCCTCTGGTGGAGGGGGGCTACAGCGAGCAATCCAGTGAGGTGATCGGTCGCAGCGCCGAGGGTGAGGATGCCGCCACGTCGGCCGAGCCGCTGGCCACGCTCACGGTGTGGATCAAGCGCGACACCTGGGTGCAGACGCGCCGGCAGCTGTGGCGCAACGCGGGCTTTCTGGGGGCCGCGACGGGCCTCTTGGCGTTGCTGCTAGGCCTGTGGTTCTCCACCCGGCTGTCGAGGCCCCTGGAGGAGCTGGCCGAGGCGGCCATGGCGGTGGCCACCGGTCGGCGCGACCAGGTGGTGAGAGAGACGCGGGGAAGCGACGAGGTGGCGCAGCTCACCCGGGCCTTCAACCAGATGACGCTGGACCTCAGCGCCGGCGAGGAGCGCCTGCGCCAGAGCGAGCGCGTGGCCGCCTGGCGGGAGATAGCGCGGCGCATCGCCCATGAGATCAAAAACCCGCTGTTCCCCATCCAGATGTCGATCGAGACGCTGCAAAAGGTGTGGCAACGACAGCACCCCGACTTCGAGGAGATCTTCGACGAGTCGACCGAGACGATCCTGGAAGAGGTCGAGCGCATGAAGCGCATCGTGACGGAGTTCTCCGACTTCGCGCGGATGCCGGCGCCCAAGCCGGAGCGTCTGGACATGGTGGAGCTGTGCTCTAGCGTCCTCGGCTTTCATCGCGACTCATCCGACGTGCTCGAGGTTGAGCTTCGGAGCGCCGGCCCGGTCTGGGTGTGTGTGGACCCCGACCAGTGGCGACAGGTGATGACCAACCTGGTCCAGAACGCGATCGAGGCCATGGAGGGCTGCGAGGTCCAACGCCTGCTTATGGTCGCCACCGCGGAGGGGGGCCGAGCGCGGGTCGAGGTCGTGGACACCGGCCCCGGGATGAGCCAGGAGGACCTGGGCCGGCTCTTCACCCCATATTTTACGACCAAGTCTACCGGCACCGGCCTGGGCCTGTCGATCGTGCACCGGATCGTGGAAGAGCACGGCGGCAGTGTACGCGTCGAATCGCAGCAGGGGGCCGGCGCCCGGTTCATCGTCGAGCTGGCGCTCGCGTGACCGTGGCGACGGGGGAGCAAGCCCCACGGTGGCTACCGCGTCTGTCAGAGCCCTTCCAAGGCCTGCAGCACCCGATCCACGTGGCCTTTGACGCGCACTTTGGGCCAGGCCTGTCGGATGACGCCGTCCGCGCCGACCAGGAAGGTGCTGCGAATCGTCCCCATATACTCTCGGCCGTAGTTCTTCTTCTTGCCCCAGGCACCGTACGCCTCGTGTAGTGACAGCTCTTTGTCGCTGATGAGGTTGAAGGGCAGGTCGTGCTTGGAGCGGAAGTTGTCGTGGCTCTTAACCGAATCCTTCGACACGCCCAGTACGACGGCGCCAGAGGTTGTGACCCGCGCGAAGTTGTCGCGAAAGTCGCAGGCCTCCGTGGTGCAGCCGGGGGTGTTGTCCTTGGGATAGAAATAGACGACGTAGGGTTTTCCGGCCAACGACGCGGACGACAGCGTCGCTCCACCATCGATGGGAAGATCGAACTCGGGGGCTTTGTCTCCAGCGGTGAGCATGGTGCGTTCCTTTTCTGCTACAGTGGCGCCATGAAAATCGGCATCATCTCCGATATCCATTCCAATATCGAGGCCTTGACAGTCTGCTTGGACTGGCTCGACGCGCACGACATCGAGGAGATCATTTGTCTCGGCGACGTCGTCGGGTATGGCGCGGATCCCAATCCGTGCTGTGAGCTCATTCGAGAGAACTGCAAGGTGACCTTGTTGGGCAATCATGACGCGGCGGTCATCGGCGTCATGGACATCGGCTACTACTACGCCGCCGCCAAAGACGCCATCTACTGGACCCGCGCCCAGCTTACGCCGGACAACTTCCAGTGGCTGTACTCGCTGCCCTACACCCACGTCGACGATGAAGTCGACGCGTCCTACTTTCACTCTGCGCCGATCAGGCCGTCCGGCTTTTACTACGTCGTGCAGACCAAGGACGCGCTGGCTCACACCGCCATCTACGACAAGCTCAAGGCGTACAACTTCGTCGGGCATAGCCACCTGCCGAACCAGTACATGATCAACGACAAGAAGGCGAAGGACGTCACCGGTCGGGCGCTCACGGCCAAGAAGAATCGCAAGTTCATCGTCAACGTCGGATCCGTGGGGCAGCCGCGCGACCGCGACCCGCGACTATGCTTCGGCGTCTTCGACACCGACAGCATGACGTTCGTTCACCATCGCCTCGACTACAACGTGGAGGGTGCCTCGGCCAAGATCCTGCAGGCGGGCCTCGACAAGAAGTTCGCCAAGCGGTTGTTCGTCGGCCAATAGCTGCCGGGGTGACGTCCGTTCAAGGGCACGCCAAGCAGCTGAGCGTTATCGTATAGGCGCCGCTGGCGCTGTTGCTCCCGTCGACGACGATGGTGATCAGCTCGCCCTCGGCCAAGACCGGATAGAACGCCACCGGCGTGGCGCTCTCGCAGCTGCCCGCAGCGCAGGTGTCCAGGTCGCCGCGTACCAGGAACATGCTCATATTCGGCGGCCCCTCGAAGGTGATGAGGACCTGACCCGCGCACGGCGCCACGAACTGGTGGAAGGCCTCCGGACCGTCGTATGTGCTGCTGTTGCAGCTGTAGTTGCTCACCGCATCTACCCCTCCGGTGGTGGTGCCCGACACCGTCTCACCGCAGGTGCCCGGGCTGCCGAGGTCGTCGCCGCAACACGCCTGCAGCGCGCCGGCACAAAAACCGTCGCCGGTGCACGCGTCCTCGAGGGTACACGGGTCGCTGTCGTCGCAGCTGTTCCCGCTCGCGACGGGAGTGGCGACTCCGCCGCCGCCACAGTTCAGACACGGGCCAAGCGCTTGCCCGCTCGGAACGCACAGGCCGGCCGCGGTGTGGCAGAAGCCCGGCTCGTCAAGGTGTTCGCACTGGCCTGCGGCGCAGACATCCGAGGTGCACTCGATCCCATCGTCGGGGCACGGGGCGCCGTCGGCGGTGGGGCCAAAGGTGTTGGTGGCGATGCAGAGCTGGCACGGATCGTCTAACGGGCTCTCCCCGATGCCGATGCAGCCCAGGCTGCTAGCGCACGTCCCTGGTGCGGGCAGATAGGTGCAGGCGCCATTGTCGGAGTCGCAGGTGTCCAGGGTGCAGCTCAGCCCGTCGTCGCAGGCGGCCAGCGTCCCGACGCAGAGTCCGGCCTGGCAGGTGTCCGCCAGGGTACAGGGGTCCAGGTCTTCGCACGGTGAGCCCTCGGACTTCGACGGATACAGGCACTCTCCGGACACGGCGTCGCAGGTATCGGTGGTGCACGGATCACCGTCGTCGCACTGGATCGCCAGCCCCTTGCACACGCCGGCCTGGCAGTAATCCTGATGGGTGCAGGGGTCACCATCATCGCAGGCCTCCACCGCGGTGTCGTAGACGCACTCGCCCGTCTCGGAGTCGCAGCTGTCCTCGGTACAGGGGTTGGCGTCATCGCAATCCAGAGGCTCGCCGGTGCACGCGCCGCCAGGTCCGCAAGCGTCGAGGTCGGTGCATGGGTCCTGGTCATCACAGGGTTCGGGCTCGGCATAGGGCAGGTGTTCGCATCCCGTCTCGACCGAGCAGATGTCGACCGTACAGGGGTTGTCATCGTCGCAGCTGAGTGTCTCGCCGACGCACTGGCCAGCCAGGCAATAATCGCTGTGGGTGCATGGGTTCTGGTCGTCGCAGAGCCCATCCGAGAGCGCCACCACGCACCGCTGTTCGACGCATCGCCACGTCTCGCAGGGCGCGAGCTCGCACCCGAAGAAGGTCGCGCCACAGTGCCCGTCCTCGGTGCAGCGACCGCCGTCAGGCGTGGCGGTCGATCGTCGAAAGATGGCCTCGGGGATGTCTTCGAGCAGCAGCGCCTCGAGCACCGGAGCCGGCTCGGCGGTGCCTGCGACGCGTTCCAGCCGCAGAGACTTCATGTCTCCCAGGACGACCTCCATGGACGGCTGGAAGGTCCGCGCGACCTCGTCGGGGGTGGCGTGGACCACCCGCGTCCCGTCCAGCTCGGTCACCGACGGGAGCGTCCCCAGACAGAGCTCCTCGGCTCGTTGGGCCACCAAGGGGGCCAGCGCTCCGCTGAGCAGCCCGCCCCCCGCTGGCTCTATGCGCGGCGCCATGGGCGTCGCGGCGTCAGAGGCCTGCCACACGATCCGGGGCGACAGCGGCATCTCCCGGAAGGTCCCCCCGGAAAACCCCGCGTCCACCACCACCACCGTCAACCCAGCGGCGCCACATCCTTCGACCAGAGCGGTCGCCAGGTCCTGATAGGAGACGGCTGTTCGGTCGTTGAGCAGGAGCCCCGGGGTGGCTCCCGCGACGGCGCGTCCGGACAGCACCAGCACCACGGAGATGTCGCCGTCGGCCCCCGTGCAGAGGTTGTCCACGGCCTGTGTCGCGCCTTCGGGGGATGGCCGATGGACATGTCGCAGCGCCGCGCCCAGCTCCTCGAACATGGCGGACCAGGCGTCGGCGTCGGCGTCGGCGCCCGGGTCTTCGCCGCTGAGCATCAAGGCTCGAACCCGCCACGTGGGCGGATCGCTCTGATCGCCGCTGAGCCCCAGGGCCGTGTCACGCGGCGGGGTCGGGGAGCCCGGAGGAGGGCCCCAGGTGTCCTCTCCGCCCTGTAGACCGCAGATCGTCGGATCGAAATACCAGCGATCCACGGCGTGAACGCCTCGGCTCAAGGGCTGGTCGTCGACCGTCCGACCCTCCAAGCCATCGTCTGCCCGTCCATCGTCGCTGTACACCAGCGCCGCCGGCATTCCTGGGTACTCCGGCTCGGGCACCAGCGACAGCGCGGTCATGGCCGCGTCGAGGGTCTCGAACGCACAGGGTGGTGGCGTTGCGGGCGGGTCCGCGGTACATGCTGTGGAGGCCACAACGAAGGCCGACGCGATGATCGACGCCCATTCAAGACCCTTGTTTGTCACCAACAGCTCGTCCCTCCCGGTGCGTGCCATCAGCATGGCGCGGGCGAGTGGTTGGCGCAACGTCCTCCTGTGGCTCCTCGCGCTCGGGGTGGTCGCCGGGTGCTCCGATCAGGCGGATGGGGGCGGCGACGCCGAGTCCCCAAAGCCCGCTCGCGACATGACCATGAGCAGCCGCGACGGCGTCCTCAGCGTGACGCTACCCGCGGACCTGCACGTCCACCGTCACAGCGACGCCGTGCAGGGCGTCAGCGCCGATGGTCGCTTTCGAGTCCACGTCGAGCACCGCCCGCAGGAGATGCTGATGAAGATGGTGGGGCGGACCAAAGAGGTACTGCGTAAGCGCACCTGGGATATCACGCGCGAAAAACACTATCGTCACGCGATTGAGCTGCGGCTCAAGCGCGGCGGGGTGTCCGGGAAGATCCCCGAGGTCAGGACCATTTGGTGGGTGACGGCCAATGGGCGGGTGCTGTCGTGTGACGGGGTCGCGCACGCCGAGCAGGCCAAGCGCCTCGGCGGTGGCTTCCGAGCGCTCTGCCAGGGCGCAAAGCTCGTCCCGCCGCCCCCTCCTCCACCGCCGGTCCCCGGACCCGACGCGGTGACGCCGGCGGATGGAGCCGACGCCCCGGCCGCCGCGCCAGCACCGACCCGGTGAGGACCGGCTCCGCCTGGGCCGTGGTGCTGATCGTGCTGCTGTCGACCTTCGGGGCCCGGGGCGAGAGTTCCAAGCTGCGCGTGCGCTTGGTGTACGAACGGATCGGCCCCGAGGCCGGCTCGTGCCCACCCCCGGAGGCGCTCGTCATCGCGATCCGAGAGCGACTGGGCTACGACCCGACGGACTTTTCCGCCAAGGAGGTGCTGCGCGTCGAGGTGTCTGCCAAGAGATCGCGTCGGCGCGCGGCGTCGACAAAACGGCTGGTCTCCCGGATCGTGTGGCTCGCCGAAAATGGTGAGAGCCTGGGCGAGCGTGTCCTCTCCGACGCCGTCGGTCGTTGCGACGCCTTGATCGCCAACACCGGGCTCGCCGTCGCGTTGGCGTTGGACCCGCAAGCGGTCGAGGCGGTGCAAGCCGGCGCAAAGCGCATCGAGCGTCCGCGCCGTGCAGCGGCGAGGACGTGGGCCCCAAGAGGCAGGCGGATCGCTTTGGAGTCGCCACCACCGCCTCGGCCTGCGGGCGCCGTCGATAGGGAGGAGGCGCTCTCGGTGAGGCTCGGCGTGGGGCTGATGGCCACCTTCGGGCTCGAGGCGCACCCCGCTGGCCTGGGCGGGGCCGTGGAGCTGGGCTTGGGAGTGGGAGCCTGGTCGGGCTATCTGCGACTGCATCTGTCGGGAATCTGGACTCAACGCGTGGACGCCGAGGTTCGGTATCGCCTCATGACCCCGCTGGTCGAGCTGGGGGGCTGCTACGGGGTCTCCGTTGTCGACGTGTGTGCCCTGGCCGCCGTGGGCGTCAGCGTCGCTGTGGGCCACGGAGGCGGTAGCGTGGAGACCACGCGTTCGGGGGTCACCGGGCTGGCCGGGTTACGCGCCGTGGCGAGGGTCGCGGTGGACGGGCCGGTGACCCCCACCTTCGAGCTGACGGTCGCCGCCCCGTTCGCTCGGACGGTCGTGGTCGTGGCCGATCGCGAGGTGTTTCGAAGCTGGCCGGTTATAGTGACCGCAGGCATCGGACTGCGCGCGGTCGTTTTCTAACGTGACGGATTCACCCCTACCGAGCCAATCAGCGAACATGGGACTCGCTGCGGCCGCTGTCGACAACTCTGACCCGCTGCATGCTGCGGCTGGGCGCGCGGATGGTATCGCCGGAGCGGCTGCGGAGGCCGCGCGACCGGATGGTCCGGGTTCACCCTCAGTGACCGATGATGGCGCCGCGTCGCGGGCGACCGGGCCCACGCGTCTGGATCTCGCCACGCTCTACACCCGACACTTTGACTACGTGTGGCACGCGGTCCGGCGACTCGGGGGCCGTGACGGAGACCTGGAGGATCTGGTCCACGACGTCTTCATGACGTTGTGGCGAACCCTGGACCGCTATGACCCGCGCCGGCCGATCAAGCCATGGCTCTATGGCATCGCCTTCCGCGTCGTGTCCGATTACCGGCGGCGGGCTCGGTTCTCTCGGGAGATCCCCGCGAGCCAGAATGAAGCCTTTGTAGCCGACACCAGGCCCGCTCCCCTGGCCGAGGTCGAGCAGCGCGAGCGCCGTCGGCTGGTGGCCCAGGCGCTGGAGGCGCTGGGTGAGCAGCAGCGCGTCGTCTTCGTGATGGTCGAGATCGAGGGTTATTCGGTCGTCGAGGTCAGCGAGGCGCTGGGTCTCAAACTCAACACGGCCTACTCCAGGCTGCGCCTGGGACGAACCAAATTTACCGCAGCGGTCAAGCGCGTGATGCTCCAGCGAGGTGATGAACCATGACCGACGACAACCTGCTCGAGCGCCTCGTGGCCGCCGAGCGCGATCATCCAAACCCGCCAGCCGTGGCCCGAGCGCGGGTGTGGTCGCGCCTGGAGGCGTCGATCCCCAGCGCCTCAGGGGCCGCAGGCGCCGTGACCCCTGGAGGACCAGGCGGGCTCGCCGCGCTGGCCAGCTCTGCGGCGGCCATCGGGGTGCTCACGGGTGTCGCCCTGATGCTGGCGCCCGTGGCCCAACCGAGCCCGTGGAGGGCCACCATCGCGGCCAACTTACCGCCGGCTGCATCCGCGCCGCTGGAGGCGGTGAGCCCCGCCGTGGCGGATCCGCCGATCGCCGGGACGACGACCCCGGCCTCGTCGCCGACCCCGGCCTCGCCGCCGACCCCGGCCCCGCCGCCTGCCGTGGTCGCAGCGCCTTTCGCCGTCCCGTCTCCCGCCGCTGTGCCGAAACCTTCCCGGCTGGAGCGTCTCGAACCGACCGATGGGTCGGTGAAGGGTGCGGACGTCGCCAGCGGCGCCAAGACCTCCGCCCCCGCCCCGGTTGCGCCCCTGGCTGGCCGCGCCAAAGCTCGTCGGGACGCCCCCGATCCGGACGCGGAGCGGAAGCTCATCGAGGCGGCCCGCAGATCGCTGGTGTCCGGACAGGCGCGCGTGGCTCTCCGACGCGTCCGGGAGCACCGTCGCAAGTTCCGGCGCGGGACCTTGTCGCAGGAACGCGAGGCGCTGTGGGTCAGAGCGCTTGTAGCGTTGGGGCGCACCGACCAGGCGAAGAAACGCGGCGCTGGATTCCTGAAGCGCTTTCCCCGTAGTCTGCATAGACGGGCCGTGCAAGCGGCGCTCAAACGCCTCGACTAACGAACGACAACGGACTGGAACCTGACAGGGCGAGCCCAATCTCACCGAATCGCGTCGGCGGTCTTCACGTGGCTGGTTGGCGCGGCTGCGTTCGGCGGCTGTGAGGTCGTCTTGGACTTGGGCCACCTGGACAAACCCGTGCCTGCGGGTGAGGGCGCGCTGTCGTGCGTGTCCACGAGCCAGGACAGGATGAGCTTCGGTCTGGTCGGCGACGACAAGGTGGTCGTGCGCGACGTCGAGGTGACCAACGACTGCGGCGTCGCGGTCGGCCTCGACCGTGTCGAGGTCGAGTCTGACCACGAGTTCTGGCTCCTCACCGCTGACGACCGCAACGACGATGGCGGGTTGGCGCTCAACGGTGGAGTCAACCCGGCCTGGTCTGGGACCGCGCTGGCCCCCGGGCAGCGAGCGCAGCTTCGAGTCGCCTTTCGAGGCAGCGCACATCGCGCCCACGCTCTGGGGCACCTCCGCATCGAGACCAGGACGGCCGCGGCGTCCGGGAAGGTCGACGTCGCGCTAGAGGCGAACGCGGCCTCGCGGTGTATCAGCGTCGAGGTCGTCGGTAGCCTCGACTTCGGCTGCCAGCTGCTGGGCTCCGAGGGCTCCGTGCCGGTGTTGCTCACGTCCTGTGGCGGGGTCCCCGCGACGCTCAGCGACATCTCGCTGTCGGGCTCCAGCGCGTTCCGGGTCGAAGGCGCCAGGCTGCCCGTGGTGATGCAGCCAGGAGAGCGGCAGAGCGTGCGACTGGTCTACGGGTCCGGAGACCAGTCAGCGGTCGCGCCGGCGATCGATTGGGACCAGGTAGAGATGACCGTCTATGGTAGCGACGCCGCGGGTGACAGCTCTCTGCTGTGGCGCGAGACGGCCCGGGGTTTTACCCGCATCAACACGTGTCGGGGGCTGGAGGTCGAGGTCACGTGGGTCACGCCGGGTGATCCCGACGTTCATGACGCAGGTCCAGAGGCCGGCGCCGATCTCGATCTTCATTTCATGCACCCCAACTCGCTCGGTTGGTATCGCTACCCCTTTGACGCCTTCTGGATCAACCGGAGTCCGAACTGGGGAGACTTCAGCAGCGACCGCGACGATCCGACCGTCGGCTCCGACAGCGTCGATGGGCAGGCCCCCGAGCAGGTCATCGTGGCGCTCCCAGAGCATGGCAGCTATCGCATCGGCGTCCACTACTGGGAGGACCACGGCTTCGGGATCAGCGACGCGACGGTCGTGGTCCGGTACTTCGGGGCCGAGGTGTTCGCGCGCACCCAGCGGCTGTCTCCTCTGGACCTGTGGGACGTGGGCTTGGTGACATGGCCGGGAGGCCTGGTCCTGGAGACCAACGGTGGCGATCCGGCCGCCGTCGAGCCCGGCTACGAGGCTCCCTGCGACCCGGCAGGCTGCAAAGGCAAGTAGTGTCCCGCGTGGAACGTTCCACGCCATTTCCTCGTGGATTGGTTGGCCCGGAGGTGCGTCGCTCAGGCTTGAGTTGAGACCGCCAGTCCTGCGCCGTCGCGCCTTGCTCAGAACCAAGGCGCTCGTGCGTGATGACGCCGAACTCTC
>JAAZYN010000001.1 GCA_014239625.1 Myxococcales bacterium
GACAGCCGCTGGAGCCTACGCAGCGGTTGGTCGGGATCATCGCGTCTGACGCGCTCCCTGCCGGCGAGAGCGGCATCCAGGTCGACCCCGAATACCTCGCGACGGCGGACATTCGAGACCTCGACCGGCCGTCCCCGGTGGAGGGCGCCCCAGCCATTCAGCGGCAGGTTGAAGGCTTCGAGCGCGTGCCTCGCGCCTACGACCCCACCAATCCAGACGACCGACCACTCACATCGGCGGACACGCTCGCGTACCGGGAGGACATTATCCGCGGTGGTCGAGCGAAGCGTTCGTCTGAGATGATGGCGCGCGGCACCAAGGCGGGGTTCGGCTCGATGGTCTACGGCACGTTGGCTGAGCGGGCCACCACCGTGTCGGCGGCGTTCAAGCAGTATGACGAGATCGGCGGCACGATGCCGGACGGCACCGTCAAGCGCTCGCTCGCCTCGAAGATGGCCACCCCGGTGCTCGACCGGGTCGGCGAATGGGCACGGAAACGCTATGTCGACAACCAAGCCGCCACGGCTCCTCCTGATCACATCGTCGGGGATATCCTTGACGACCCCCAGCTCCTTTCAGATCCCGACTGGTGGGCATACAACACTGGACAGATGGCTGCTTCGATTGCCGCCTTCGCCGCCCCGATGCGAGGAGTGGCGGCAGCGACCGGTGCGGTCATGCGGTACACCAGCCCGACCGCGCAAGCCGTTGCCGGCCTGGCCGGTGGCACCGCAACGGAAGCGATGGTTGAGGGCTCACTCGCGTGGAACGACGCGATCGACCGGGGAGAGACCGAGGAGACGGCAGCAAAGGAAGCCGCCGAGGTCTACAAGCGAAACCTGGTCCTGATCGGCGCGACGGGTTCGGTGGGGTTCCTGCCGCGCTCGATGATTCCCGGCTCGCTGGTCTCGGGTCGACTCGGGCGCGCGGCGGAGGCGACTCGTGGCGTGGTCTCGGAGTCGATACAGGAGGGTGGCCAGGAGGTCATCACCAACCTCGCGGCCGACCGCCCTGCCGGCGAGGGTGTGGCGACGTCGGCGCTGTTGGGTGGTCTGGCCGGCGGCGGCATGCAGGTCGGGTTCAACCGGCTCGACCAGGCGCGCGACAGCGCACGTCTCGACCGCGAGCAGGAGGCGGCGCGTCCGTGGGAGCGGGGCCAGACACCGGCTGAGCCACCGCCACCGGTCGACGTGGTCACGGCAAAAACCCAGCCAAGTGGTGGGGTTTCGCCCGAATTGCAGGAAAACGCTGCAATTGACAGCGAAACGGCGCGGAAAACTGTCGCAATTACCGAAAAACCGCCCGTAGCGACACGTTCTACAGGGCAGATATCGCCACCAGCTCCGAAGGGAGCGGGCGATACCGGGGGCGTGGTCAGGCCCGGCGAGGCAGAGGTCGAGCGCCCGCCCGACACGAGCCCCGTGCTGGCCGCGCCTCCGGTAACGCCCAAGAGAGAGCCCAAGAGCGTGCGTCCGCCACAGGTGGAGCCGTTCGACATCGAGAACGACGAGATAGCGGAGCTGGACCGCATCGAGCAAGAGCTGGAGACCGCACCCTTCCAGCCGAAGACCATCACGCCGCAGGACCGCTACGGCGAGGCCGACGTGTCGCCGCGCGAGGCTGGAGCGCCGGTCTACGACGACATCATCGGACTGTCTGGTGCGTTCCGTCACTACACGCGTGGCGACATCAGGGGAGCCATCGCAGACCTGAAGGCCGGCAAGCGGTCGGTCGCGTCTGACCTGGTCATGGACGTCGTCCGGGGCCGGCGCAGCGGTGAGCGCGGATTGTCGAAGCCGATCATTCCGCTCGACGAGGACATGGTCGAGCCTGAGCCCGACTGGGTCTCAGAGGAGCAAGCCGCGCCGCCGGTCACGCCAAAAGAGCCGTGGACGCCGAAGCCGTATGGGCAACAGGAGACCAAGGAGGAGACGGCGAAGCGGGTCGAGGATTCCAAGGCCATTCTCGCGCCGATGAAGGCGGCAGCGGAGCGTGGTCCGGGCGCGAAGGTCTACCAGGGGCGCGGAGCTGACCCGAAGGACGTCTACGGACCCGACGCCGTGCGCGAGGGTCGAGCGGTCCCACTGTTCGGGAAGGCGCAGTACTACGCCATCGAGGAGCGGGACGCCAGGACCTACGGCGAGGTCACGGAGCACGACGCGCCGCAGCTCAAGAACCCGTTGGTGCTCGACTCCGACCGGGCATGGCACGACCTACAGCGCGCCGCCGGCATCGACCTTGAGAAGTCAATGGCCACGGAGCCGGGGAACATTCCCGCGCTGACCGCGAAGCTCCAAGCGCACATCCGCAACCAGGGGCACGACGGCATCATCGTCGAGGCGGGGTGGGATGGTGACGTCAACGCGAAGGGCGAGGGCATCAAGCAGCTCCGGGGGAAGGTCGGTCACTCGCAGATCGTGGTATTCGAGGACGCCAAGAAGCCGGCCGCGCCGGTCGCGACGAAGGCATACCAGGGGTCTGGAACGCTTAGGCGCTACATTCAAGGCGCCGATCGCGGTCAAAGCAAGAGCTGGGAGGAAATCGTCGACCAGGTACGCGGTGAGGGTTCTGGTTTCTCTGAAAGCCAGATCAGGCGGGCGATCATCGAGCTGGACGCGGACGGAGAGATCGCCACGCCGGGGAAGAAGACGCCAGCCGAAGAGGCCGGGCTCGACTTGGGCGAGCGCACGGAGCTACCGGTCTCGTGGACGTCGGCTTTTCTGTTGGGACCAGAGGCCAGGGCGAAGACGCTACGCGAGGCGACGCACAGCGGTATTGAGAGCGAGTACGCCGCGTTCGTGGCGCAGCGTGGCCGGCTAGAGCTGGAGGCCGAGAGCGCCACAGGCCCAGCGCGTAACGACATCGCCGACCAGCTCGGCATGGTCAACGGGTACCTCGAAGATGTGCAGGCGGAGCGCGCTCGACGTAACGACCCCGCGTACGACACGAACGACAAGGGAGAGCAGCAGGGTCGCCTGCCGGGCGCAGTGGGCGACGTGCGAGAGCAGGACGTCGTCACGCCACAGGTGGTCTCGGACGACGATGTGCCGTTTGGGCTCACGCCACCAGTCGGCAAGAAGACCGAGGTCGAGGACGGTCTATTTGGCGGGCTGAGCGCGGAGTATCAGAAGGCGCTCGAACGAGCCAACGCGGAGAGCGCGCGGCACGACAAGGTGGTCAAGCAGTATCGAGCCCAGGAGGTCGACGACGACACGTTCATCGCGTCCAAGGCACGGCTCGATGCTGCGGACCAGGCGTTCGACCTAGCGGCCGAGAAAGAAGCAGAGCGCACCAATGAGGCGCCATCGAAGCCGGCCGCGCCTGTCACGCCCAAGGCGGTTGAACCATCCCTAGATGACAAGAGCCGAAGGGCGGCGTTGGAGAACCTCGACAGGGTCCAGCGCGACCCGGAAGGATCAAGCACCAAGGATCTGCTGCGAGCCGCTGGTGTGCTGTCTCACCAAATAGCAAGCCTGAGCCGCAAAGGAGAGAACCCTGATCGCGTCCGGTCGCTGAAAGTTGACATGGATCACTTCACCGCAATAGTCGGTGAAAGGTCTAAGGTGGCGCGTAAGCCAGCGCCCCCGGTGAAGCCAGTCGAGCAACCGGCAGCAACGGCGCCCGCAGGGGACCAACCGCCACCAACGGGCGCCGCGATCGAGCGCCTGAAGAAGCACGGCATCAGGGTCAACGAGACGACAACGAAGAACGGCACGCCGGTCTGGGAGCTGACCGGCAAGACGTTCGACCACAAGGCGGCGATCAAAGCCGCAGGAGGTCGCTGGTATGGCCCGAAGAAAGCCTGGTCCATCTACGACGCGAGCAAGCTCACCGACCTCGTCGCCGCGCTCGACGGAGGAGACGCAACTGGAAGCGGCGCTCAGGACGACACCGGGTCTGGCGACAACACTGATGAGGACGCGCGCATCAAGCAGCTCCGACGAGACGAGGACGGACGAGCCGACGCCCGACTCTCTGGTAGCGAGCTTGCGGACCTTGTCGACGCCGAGACGCAACGGCTGATTCGACTCGGGCTCAACGTCGGCATGCCGGCGCATGTGGTCGACGAGCAGATCGAGGACATCGGCGGCATCGTCACCGCGTTCGAGAACGATCGCCCGATGTTCCTCCTGGCGAGCGAGGCCGGCACCGGGAAGACGTACGTGCTGGGCGGCGCCATTCGCGAGCTGGCGAAGCGCGGGCACACCAACGTGACCTACGTCACGCTCAACCAGGACCTCATCACGCAGATCAAGCGCGACCTGGCCGACTACGGCATCGACCACGTTCAGTTCGCGACCTACTCGGAGCTGAGCAGCGGGCGGAGCCGTATCAGCGTCGAGGACGGTGTCCTGATGTTCGACGAGATGCACTCCGTCAAGAACGTGGAGAGCGCGCGAGGCAAGGCCGGCCAGAAGCTCATGGAGCAGGCCCGGCTCACGGTCATGGCCAGCGCCACGCCATTCGAGAACCCGGTGCAGGCGCAGTACCTCGCGGCCACCGGCATCTTTGGCGGCACCGACATCGACAGCATGCGTGAGCGGTTCACCGACTGGGTGAAAGCCTACGGCGCCAGCATCCGCCGCATCCGCATTCAGACACCCTACGGCGAGAAAGAGATCGAGATTCCCTACTGGCAGGGTGGCAAAAAGGAAGACGGCGCCGCCGCGCGCCAGTGGTTCGTCAAACAGGGCATCTTCCATCAGCGCACCAAGCAGCTCGGCAAGGACGCCGTCGACAGCACGTTCCAGTCGGTCACGGTCACGAGCGAGTGGAACGAGCGGTATGACGCCGTCGAGGCCGTCTACGCCGGGGCCATGAACGAGTGGCAGAACGACCAGGGCAAGCCGCTGGACGCGAAGGTCCACGCGATGATTGCGATGCACCGGGTCAACGCCATCAAGCGCATCCTCGAAGCCTCGAAAGTGCAAGACGGAATCCGCCTCGCAAAGCAAGAACTCTCCGATGGAAAAGCCGTGGTGTTGTTCACCGAGACCAAGGCCGATCGCGAGATGGGGCGGTTTCGGGAGTCAGGCGCCAAGGCCAGCTCACCGCTCTACGGATACCCAGAGATTCAGCAGCGCATCGCAGAGTGGGAGCAGGAAGCGGAGATCGCTCGTCGCAACTTCGAGCGTCCGCCGAGACGTCCGTTCAGCGAGGCCATCGAGACCATCGCGAAGCACTACCACGAGAGCGGCACGCACTTCGAGCTGCCGTCTGTCGCCAGTGACATCGTCGCCGGCCTGGGCGGTCGGTCGAAGGTGGCCATCTACAACGGCTCCGTGAGCAACGCCGCCGCGACCAAGAACAAAGCCGACTTCCTCGAAGGTCGGAAGCGCGTCATCATCGCGACGATGGCCAAGGGTGGCACCGGGCTGTCACTCCATGACACCACAGGCGAGCGGCCGACCACGCAGATCAACATCAACCTGCCGTGGGTGGCCACACAGGTCGACCAGGTCAGCGGTCGAGTGGCGCGCTACGGGATGCGCTCGCACGCCGACATCATGTGGGTCTTCGCGAAGAACATTCCGTTCGAGCGCGAGCTGTCGGGTCGCGTCGGTCGGCGGATGCGGGACATGGGCGCCGTGGTCAAGGGTGTCGAGAGCGCCGCCGCCAAGGTGCTCGCAGACGACTGGAACATGGAGGACGAGAAGGTCGACGTCTCTGGCGAGGGCACGACCATCAGCACCGAGGACGAGGGCGACATCTACGCGCAGGCCGACCGGCGCCAGGCGCAAGACAAGGGTGGGCGCGCGAGAGCGGCCGACACGAGCGGCGACTTCTTCCCGACCCCATACCGGCTCGCCGCGCTCATGACGCGGATCTCGGGCGTGCGCGAGGGTCACGTTGTGCTCGAACCGTCTGTCGGGTCAGGGCGGCTGCTGACGTTCCTGCCGGACGGTGTCGTGCTCACCAAGGTCGAGCAACGGGGCGACCTCGCAGCCAAGCAGGACGCCACGCAGGGTGATTTCCTCGAGCTGGCGTCTGGGCTGGGCGAGTTCGACACCATCCTGATGAACCCGCCGTTCAGCAAGAGCCTGGACGCGGCCCACGTCATGCGAGCCGCGGACCTCCTCACGCCGGGCGGGCGCCTGGTCGCGGTGATGGGTGAGGGCGTCTTCTTCCGCCAGCAGAAGAAAGACGCCGCGTTCCGCGACTGGCTCGATGACCGTGGCGCCACCGTGGTGACGCTGCCGGACAACGCGTTCAAGACGAGCGGCACGGGTGTCAAGACGCGCCTGGTTGTCATCGACGAGACCGCGTCACCGGGCCGGCTCGATATCAATATGGCCGACCTCGACGCCGACGAGCTCGCGCGGGTCGAATCCTCGGTGCCGTCGCGCGAAAGCCTCCGCCAAGTGGCGCCGCAGAGCGGAGAGGCGCTCCCGTGGGACGGCCCGTCAGCCACCACAGACGGCTCACAGTCCAACCTGCCGGTCACAGCAAAGGGAGAGGACCAGCCGGACAGCGGCGGCGGTCGCAAGGTTCCTGTCACGCCGAAGCGGGAGACCGCGCGCAACTGGCCAGGCCGTTCACCGAGTGCGACGACGCCAGCTCACGGGCTGACCGGCACCGCGATCGCGCAGCGCATCGCCAAGATGATCGGGGACCTCCCGATCGCGGTGGGCAAGGCTGGCCGGTCCCGTGCGATTTTCAAGCACACCGGCACCATCCGCGAGGCGGTCGCTGAAGACTTCTTCGCGGAGCTGCACGAGCTGGGACACGCGCTCGACCTGATCGTGATGGGGTGGAGCGCAGCGCACAACCGAGACGCCATCGCGGAGGAGCTAAAGGTCGTAGGCGCGCCGACGTCGATGCCGTCCTACTCGGTCAAGACTATCCGTCGCGAGGGTGTCGCCGAGTACACACGTCGGTGGCTCATGGAGCCGGATGGGGTCCGCATCGAGGCGCCATTATTCACGCTGGTGTTCGAGGCGTTCATCCAGTCCGGCACACCACTGGCCAAGACGCTCGCGCAGGCGCAGGAGGAGACGCAATATCTCTTAAACCTGAGCCCCGAGGAGACGCTCGGTCGCGGCATCGACAGCACGGGTGGACCTGGTCCAGTCGAGCGCCTCAACGTGCTGCTGCGCGCGGCTGACGACGACCCTCGCACGGGCTTCGACCGCATGTCGGTCGCGTGGAACGACGACGCGGCATCGCTGAAGCGCGTGACGTCTGCGATGCGAAACGGAGAGCCCGGTGACCCGGCGGTGGACGCCTACGCGCAGCACCGATTCGTGAACGGGTCGAGCGGGCTGGCCAAGGGGTTCCTAAAGTATGGCGTCCGCGACGAGAGCGGCAAGAAGATCGGGCCTGGTCTCTATGAGGCGCTGAAGCCGGTCTGGTCGGAGATTTACACCGTCGTTGGGAAGGCCGGCAAGCTCCAGAAGTATCTCGTCGCGCGTCGAGCGGCTCGCATGGTGCAGCTCGGCAAGGAGAGCGGGCGCACCAAGTCAGAGATCACGGCCGGGCTGCTCCTGGGCGAGATGGACCCACGCCTGAAGGTTGCCGGCGAGGGCATCGACGCGTTCCGCAAGGCGATGCTTGACTGGTCGGTTCGGAATCATCTGATTTCCCCCGAGGTTCGCGCCAAGTTCGACAAGACATGGGGCGGCTACTACGTGCCCTGGAACAAGGTGCGCGACCTGGCGCTCCGAGTGTCGAGCGGCAAAGGCGGCGGGCGCAACTCCAGAGTGCCGTTTGGTCGTTTCTTTAGGGGCGACGGACGCATCCGCGACCCGCTCATGAGCATCATCACCAACACGTTCGAGCAGGTCCGTGCCGGGATGGACAATAAGTGGAAGCTCGCGCTCGTCGACCAGGCGACGAAGACCGAACACCGCGGCGTGAAGGGGGAGAGCGAGCAGATCGAAACGCTGGGTGGTCGGTTTCTCGATCGCATCGTGGCCGACAAGCACGAAGTGTTCGTCAACTTCGAGCGGATCTCCGACGAGATATTCGAGGCAGCGCGCAAGCAGGGCTATATCCCCGAGTTAGAGGCCGGATGGATGTCGTCGAAGGAGGAGCTTCTCAAGGGGCACGCGTCGTACTGGGTGCCGAACACGCTGGCGATCGGCGGGAAGCACTACATGACGGTGCTCCGCCACGGTGAGCGCGAGTGGTACGAGGTTCACGACCAAGGGCTCTGGGATCTGATTGAGTCGGGGTCCGGCCAGGCGGCGGCGGTCTACCTCTCCGTGCTGCGGGCGCCGGCACAGCTCCTTCGCCGGATGGCGACCTCGACGCTCGGATTCATTCAGCGCAACGTGATTCGCGACTTCCTCTCAGCGGTCAACTACTCGAAGGGCGTCTACACGCCGCTCGATTCCATCAACGGGTTGATGTCCGTGCTGAAGGAGGATGAGAACTGGCAACTGTTTCTCACGTCAGGCGCGCACGGCGGCACCGTCGTATCGCAAGATAGAAACTACCTCCGGGGGGAGATTCGCGGGCTGGGCAAGACGCGCATCAGGCGCTACGCCGAGATGATTGTCCGCAACCCGTTCGAGGGCATGCGCGCGTTGTCGGAACTGTCGGAGCACACCACCCGCGTGGGTGAGTTCAAGAAGGTGCGCGAGATGGAGCTGTCCGGCGGCGCCACCGACGAGGAGGGGCTCTCCCGCGCGGCCTGGGCGGCTCGCGAAGTGACGCAAGACTTCTCGAAGCAGGGCAGCTACGCGCGGGAGATCAACCAGCTCGTGCCATTCTTCGCCGCGCGCATCGGTGGCGTGACCCGGCTCGCCGAGGAGGTCAAGCGGTCCCCGATTCAGATCACCCGACGCGCGCTGATGACGATCATCATGCCGTCGATGTTCTTGTGGTATCTGAACCGCGACGACGACGAGTATGAGGAGATCCCCGGCTGGGCGAAACGCGCCTACACGCACATCCCCGTTCACCAGGCGCTCCGCGACCGTGGGTGGGGCTCGCACGTCTGGATTCCGCGCGCCTTCGAGTTCGGTGAGATATCGAACGTGCTAGAGGCTGTGCTCGACGCGTCGTTCAAGGGCGTGTCCAGCGACGAAGTGCTCGAACGTCTCCCGCTGCAAAACCGCGACGACGCAATGGCGTTCGTGTTGGACATGGTCCCGCAGGCCGTGCTGCCGCTGATGGAGGTCAGGACGAACTACGACCTGTTCCGCAAGCGCAACATCGTCAGCCCGTTCGACGAGGGCCTAGACGAGTCGATGAAGTACAGCCGGTGGACGTCTCAGACCGCGCGCCACCTGGGCAAACTTCTTGAGATGTCACCAGCCGTCATCGACCACCTGATCTACGGCTACACCGCTGGCATGGGACGCGGCGTGGTGAAGATGGGCGACGAGGTACTCGGCCAGCTCGGGCTCTCACCGCAGGGGCCGGCGCTCACGTTGCGCGATGTGCCGGTTGTCGGCACGCTGCTGAAGGGAGACAGCCTGTCGTCGTCCTCGGCGTCGACCAATGCGTTCTACCGTGAGGTCGAGCGGCTCGACGGCGCCGCCGCCAGCATCCGCCGGCTGGTCAAGGCGAAGAACTACACAGGGGCTCAGAAGCGTGCCGAGAAAGACGGGCTGGAGATCAGCATCCGGGGCGGCGGGTTCGGGTCGGTCGAGGAGCGGCTCACAGCCGGCGCCCAGGTCGTCGTGATGAGCGATCGACTGCGTGCCCTACGCAAAGCTCAGCAGGGCATGCGCGACCTCCGTAGCGGGCTCGACAGGGCGCTCGGCGACGAGACGCTCAGCCGCGAGGAGAAGTGGACGCATCTGAACCAGGTGTCGGTAGCGCTCGTTAACCTCAGTCGGGTGTCGCTGGGTAAGGAGCCGCTCGAACGGACGGACCGCGAGAAGGCTCGGACGCTGCCGGTCACCCCGGTCGCGAGTGGGCAGTAGGTGACGGCGTGACGCCAAGTGACGGGGTCTTGTGAGTTCTTCCTCCTGAGAGTCAGACAGAGGAAAAGCACGCAAGTCGGTGTCACCTACCGTCACGCCGTCACCCCGGTCAAGGTTGGCCACAGGTGGCCAGGATCTTAGCCGATGGACATTTTCATGCAGCTCGTGCTCGGTGGCCTTGTCACGCTATCCCTCACAGCGATTGGCTACGTGGTGAAGACGAAAACGGAGGCAATCGTGGCCCAGATGGTCCGAATCGAAACGGCAGTCATTGCGAGCAGCCAGGGTGTCCAGCACGCGCTACGTGTTGCCGCCGCCACCCAGCTCCTCATGGTCAAGCAGCTCCACGCGCACGACCTCACCGTGACCGGCGTGAACGAGGTATTCGCAGGAAAGGATCTCCCCGAGACCGTTCTCGACCTGAAACGCAAGTGTGAGCAGCTCCAAGACGGCATCGAGGATGTGCGTCGGGAGTTGCTGGAGGCTCCGCCATGAAGGTTTTAGAGTTCCTGTGGAAGAAGATCAACGAGCACCCCGGAAAGTTCCAAGCCCTGGTAGTGGGTGTCCTGGCCAATCTCAGCTCGTGGGGGGTCAACCTCAACGGCGAGCAGGTTGCGGGCGCGATCACGCTCACGGGACTGGCTATCGCCTTTCTCATCACCGACACGCCTGTTCAAAAAAAGGAAGAGTAAATCGGCACGAGCTTTGCTCAGTCTGTTAGGGTATGAGCCCATCACTGAATAAATCCGCCGCGCTGCTCGGTTCTGATCGCATGACTGGTCCTGGCGAACATCTCACCTGGTCGGAGATGGCGTGCTGGAATCGCCTGGTTCAGCCTCGGGTGCTCATTGCCCGTTACCCAGACGAGTGGCGACAGACTCGCGCGATACGGCTGGCCTACGCGTTCGAGGTCATCCGCTGGGCCTGCCAGCAGATGCCTGGTCGCTCGACGCTGGCGCCGTCGTCACACGCCATCTCGGTGCGCTCGGCGTACCGCACGGAGGGGTACCAGGCGCAGCTCAAGGCGGCAGGCTACGCGACCGCCGTCAAGAGCCAACACCTACAAGGCCGGGCGCTCGACCTGGCGCCGCCGGCCGGTATGCCGACCGCGCAGTTCTACGAGGTCATCCACAACCTCGCGACCACCACCATCGAGGAGATCGCCGGCATCGGCGAATACTCGACGTTCGTTCACGTCGACACCCGACCAAACCGGGCTAGGCTGGCCACATGGCACCGGACGACCCAAGACGCCCAACGCGCCGCATGATCAGTGAGCTGGCGGACGACTTCCGCCGCGCGCACCCCGGTGCAGATGCCGGGCTGAATGCCTGGAGGTCCGTGCAGCGGCCGGTGCGCTCAAGGCACACGCGTGAGGTCGTCCCGCCGCCGGTCTCGCATGCCGGCACCGTCGTCTCGCTCATGGGTCACACGCACGTCCAGTCCGCTCCGCCCCCGGAGCGTGCGCGCTCGGTCACGCCCATCGGCTCCGACCAGGCCGTCTCGCTCGACCGTGGACCGGCGCCTGGTGAGGTCCGCTGCTCCGACTGCGGCGCCTGGCGGAACGCCGTCCTGTCCATCCGCTGCCCGCGCTGCGGTCTCGCCGAGACCCGATAGGTCAACAGGTTCGTTAGATCCAGGGAACCTGAAGCGCTGTCACTTTCTGCCACTTTCTGCCAGTTTCGAGGTATGCTCGGCCGCGTGAAGGTCGACGACTCGATGGTGCGCGGGCTCAAGCGGGCGAAAGCGCGGCTCAGGGTGTCGTGGGAGGCGATTGCGGAATTGATCGGCATTCCCGCGCGCAGCTTGCACCGGCTCATCGGCACCGGGCGAACCAGTCCCATCACCGCGAGCATCGTCGACGAGTGGTTAAATTCGTAGCAGAAGGAGAGAAAACAATGGGCGCACGAGTCGATCGACCGGACATCATCGCAATGAACAAACTGGGAGAAGTAATTGACGACATCGAGAAGGAGCAAGGGCGACCGGCGCTCGCGCGCATCCTGACCTACGTCATGGAGAACGCGGGTTTCGAGATTCGAGAAACACCCGCCGAACCGCTGGTATTGGAGCGCGAGCGCGACGCGCCACCACAGGACGAAGGAGACGCGGCGCCGGCCTGAAGCGGCGACGACACATCGGCCCATCAGGAGCAACCCATGACCAACGAACTCCACGACGAACTCGACCGCGTGCGGCAGCAGCTCGACCAGGCTGGCCACGCGGTCATGCACGTCAACGATTCGATGACCTTGCGCCACCCGCATCCGCTTAAGGGGATGACGGCTCAGCTCGAAGTGGACATCAGGCGCCTCGCGCGTCGGTGCGCCGGCCTGGCTGAGCAGGCGCAGGGCGCAAGGGAGGTCGCGAGTGTATAACCAAAAAAACCGTCTGGGTCAGATGGCGCCAGGTGCCATCGCGCAGCTCTTGGAAGAGGCGCGGTCGATGGCTGATGGACAACTCCCGCTCAGCGCGATCAATCAAGATCATCTACACGCGCTGTTCGGGCTGGCTGGGGCGAAGGAGGCAGGCGCCAACGCCACCACGAAACAGCTCGGGCAACTGGTGGAGGCGCTCACCGGCATCATGGTGAAAGGGGGGCTCACGCTACTCCACGTCGAGGGGCGGTATGTCGACCAGGCGAAGACCGCGAAGTCGCTCGTTGAGGTCGAACCGGTCGGCACGGGGTACCGCATCACGCGGACGAATCAAGACACGGTGAACTGAAGGAGGTCAAACCATGGGAGATATTCGAGACAGACGGTGGCCGGCGGGGATCACGTTCAATGCGAGCACGGTGCAGGGCGAGCACGGTGGTTCATTTGCCGTGTTGTCAGACGAGTATGACGATGGCGACTGCGAGGTCTACGTCACATTGCCGGCGAAAATGGAGCCGTGTGGGACCTGTCGCGGAACGGGATCGCATGTCAATCCCAACATCGATCGCCACGGGCTAAGTGGCGAGGATTTCGAGGATCGAGACTTCGCGTCTAATTACGCGAGTGGTGTCTTCGACGTCGTGTGTTCGTGGTGCCGGGGTGTAGGCGTGGCTCCTACGCTCGATGAGTCGCGTTGCTCGCCTGACGAGCTGGATATCTGGCACGACCATTTCGATGCGGAAGCCGCGCATGAGGCCGAGTGTGCGGCAGAGCGACGAATGGGGTGTTGAGGTAGGATGAAAAAAGCCCGGCGCCCCTGGAGAGGGCGTCGGGCTAGGCCGCAGAGGAGAGTGACAGCGTCCAACCACGCAGGAGGTCAATCGCGCATGACAGACAAGAAAAGCCTACCACAAGAGTCTCGCCACGACGCCTTCTTTGAGCGCAAGCTCCGCGACTCTGAGGCCGGCGTCAAGGTACACCTGGTCATCATGGAGCGCTACGCGCGCACCACGGCGTCAGTGACCAATCCGCAGCAGGTTGCGGCGGCAGCATTCGCGATTCGGTATCCCTCGCGCTGGGGCGCCATCGCCCAGGCCGTCGCGGACGACACCCTCATCGAGCAGCTCGCCGCGCGCTACATGCTCGGCACGACGCTGGAGAACGTCAAGCCGAAGGTGCGGGCGAGCATCTTGCAAGCGTTCCACACAGCACAGCGCCGATACCTCGACGTGTTCACGGGGGATTGGCCGACCACGCCTGCTCAGCAGGTTCACATCCTTGGAGGAGAGACAGATGAACGACCAGGAGCCACCAGTGGAAACCGTTGACGCGATGGAGGTCGCAGTCGAGCCCAGAGAGCGCGCGGCGCTCGTGGTGCAGCCATCAGCCGACGTGGGGCTGACGAAGGACCCCGACGAACTGCTCGACGACGCGGGCAAGGCGGCGAAGGCGCTAATGGGTGTGATGACCAAGCAGGACGACAAGGTCATGATGGGCGGCAAGCAGTACTTGGAATACAACCACTGGCAGACGGTGGGGCACTTCTACGGCGTGACCGCGCGCATCGTTCGCACGCAGTTTGTTCATCTCGCGCTAGGCGACGAGGTTATCACCGGCTGGGAGGCGACCGCCGACGCCCTGGCGCCTGATGGCCGCGTGCTGTCGAGCGCTGACGCCATGTGCATGACCGACGAGGAGAAGTGGGGCGCCCGTCCGAAGTACGCCTGGTGCTACTTGCTGAAGGGCATGCCGGCCGAGCAGGACAGCTCGTACGTCGAGGAGGACCCCGGCCCCGACAAGATCACCTGGCCCGAGACGCGGCCGGCTGATGGCTCGAAGAACCGGCCCATCAAGAAGCGCATGCTCATCGGAACCGAAAAGGTGCCCACGTTCCAGCTCCGCTCGATGGCGCAGACCAGAGCATGCGCGAAGGCGCTCCGTAACGTGCTGGGCTGGGTCGCGGTCATGGCCGGCTATAGCGCCACGCCGGCCGAGGAGTTGTCCGCCAGCCAGCGCGAATCGCCTGGGCGAATTGGCCCTGAGTCTGGACCGACCAGGCCCGCATCTGCGCCGGCAGCTCGCGCGACGTCGCCCACCGAGATCGCGGGCTACGAGCTCACCGAGACATCGGGTGTCCTGCTCGACGTGGAGACCGGCGCGCAGTTCACACTGCCGGCCGGCGCCTCGCTCATCACCAAGCTGCTGATTGCCGGCGGCAAGCGCCCCAACCGCATCACGTTCACGAAGTTCAAGGACGCCAGCTCCGTCGAGCTGGTGAGCATCGAGACGACTGTCTGGCCGTGGAAGAAGGAGGGGGACTACGACTGGACGAAGGTGTGTCAGCCGTTGCACGAGAATCGCACGCCCGTGAAGGTCACCACCAAGAAAGCCGAGAACGGCCAGTACGTCAACTGGCTGCTCACCAGCGTGGCGCCCTGGTCGGGCACGGAGTCGATGACCTCGACGTCGGAGCTGGCAGGAGCCACGAAGCTGCCGCCGGTCGAGAAGGTCGCGCAGCCGACTGCTGATGAGGTATTCGGCGGCTCGCCGGTTGAGCGATTCCCAGACGGCGCCCCCAAGGTTTTGGAGGACGACATTCCATTCTGAAAGCTAGGTACGGGGCGGTGGTAAGAACAACCACACAAACAGCATTCTGTAGGTTGAGAAATCGAGTCGTCAAGCCCCTATTTGTAGTGGTGTAAGGAGAGGACGGCACAAGCGAATGGAGATGGAGGGTACTGGCGCGGGCAGTACACCAGATGTGCTCACGCCGGCATTTATTTTGGAGCTGTGGAACGCGTCGGTGTCGCTGCCGATTCGACCTGGGCGCATGACCGACCTCCGTGAGCGCGAACTCTTGGATCGCATCAAAGAGACGCCGAACATCAACGATTGGCGCGAGGCCATCGCGATCATCGCCGACAGTGAGTTCTGCAACGGTGAGAACGAGCGCGGGTGGGTGGCTAATTTTCGGACGTGGTTTTGTATCCGTCCAAACGCCATTCCGAACGCGCTGGGAGGCACCTACGACACGCACTACGGGCGTCAAGAGCTGGAGCAGGCGGCAGCGGTGCGCTCGCGTCTTGGGTGGGGGCGCTACTGCCAGCACGAGCCAACGTGCGAGGATTCAACAGCATGCCTGACGCGCATTGCGCGCCGGCTTCGTCAACAGCGCTGGAGGGAGGGAATGAGATGACCGATAACCCGTGGACGGCGGAGCCGGGCGGACTGTGGCACGAGCATCAAGCGCTGACCAGGGACGACGACGACATGGGGCTTAGACCTCACGACGACGTTCAAGACGACGGGGACTACGACTCGGACGACCGGTACGAAGACTAGCTAGGGCTCGTGGAGGACGAAGACCGATGATTCATATCGCAGCGATCGTGTGTGGCGTGTCGGCCGTGCTGTTGTTCGTGGCCGGCTTCCATCTGCGGAGCGCGACCTTGGAGAACGGTCAACTGCTCCAGCTCGTGCGGACTCAGGCCGGCACCATCAAAATGCAACGGGACACGATCGCTCGGCAGAAGTCGACGATCGACACGCAGGCGAAGACGATCGCGATCAAGAACTCATCGCTGGGCACGGCCATCGAGATCATCGGAGAGATGGAGGAGCTGGGCCGATGAAGGTCTGGCTCGTGGTGGCCATCATTGCGGCTGGCGTGCTGACCGCGCTCGACCGCAACCGCATCAAGGTTGAGCGTGACGAGCTGGTCGCGTCTCGGTCCGCCCTGCAACGCTCGCTCGACGACCAGATTCAGGGGAACCGCGACCTGGTCAAGCTGAATACCTGGCTGCTCGACCGCAACGAGCTGCTCGAAAAGCTCTATTCACTCACCACGCTTGAAGGAGACACACGATGAGAAGCACTTGGCGACCCCGTGGCACGTACCTGACCGTCGTTCCGTTGTTGGAGGCGCACGTCAGCGCGGCCGGCAGCATCATCATCCCCGAGGCCGTCAAGAAGAAGCCCTACATGGGCATCGTGTCGGCGGTCCCGCCCTGGCCGTGGTGGAAGCACCTGGTCGGGCTCAGGGTGGCGAACGTCGGCGACCTCATCGGCTTCAGCCAGTACGCCGGCCAGCCGTTTGACCAGCGCGACGGCGGCGACGAAGTGTTGATGGTGCAATCCATCGAGGTCATCGTCGTCAAGCGCAAGGGCTCGTTTCAGCTCGTCACGCACCAGCTCGACGAGGGCCGCACCGCACAGCACGTTGAGGGCTACCTCTGCGAGCACTGCCTGGTCTCTGTGGGCGCGCTGGCTGATGAGACGTCGGCGATTCAGCGGCTCGCGGTGGCGGACGAGGAGGACCAGGCCGAGGCGCATCAAGCGAAAGAGGACGCCGCCGAGGGCAAGCGCCGGCTCGCTCGCATCCGTGAGGAGGTTCGCGAGGACCAGCGTGCGATGAGTAAGTCAGAAGGGCGACCCACATGGACCGTGCCGCCGGCGGTGGCGGAGCTGACCGATAGGGAGCGTTCTGGCGATGACTGAGCGTTGCCGGACGCCCGGCTGCTACCGACCAGAAACCAACAGCCTGGGCACCTGTTGCGTGATGTGCGGTGCGTACACGGATAGCGGAGCCAACACCGCTACTCACACGACGAAATGCGAGAGGGACCATGCCGAGAACCGACTGGGTGCGGGGGCTGATCACGCAACTGATTTACGCGGGGTTGCTCGACCAAAGTTCGGCACAGGACGCGGCACGCCCACCGCTGGAACGTGAGCAGCCGTGGCCACCGCTCCGCGTGGTGCGGACGAAGGGCAGCACCGAATACCGGTTCCACCCGAAGCGGCGCTGGCGCTTCGACCTGGTGCTCGAACTGACGACGCTCCCGCCGATCAGGGTGGGGGCGCCGCCGCCCCGGATCGCCGTCGAGATGGAGGGTCTGGTCTGGGCGACCGGCGGTAAGTCTCGGCACACGACGCCGGCCGGCTACACGAAGGATTGCGAAAAGTATGCGGAGGCGCTCATCATGGGGTGGCGCGTGCTCCGGGTCACGCAAGGCCAGGTCAAGGACGGCAGCGCGGCGGAGTGGGTCCGTAGGCTGTTTCAATTACCCGAGTCGCGCTAGGATGAGCCACATGGACCGCCGCACGTTCATCAAGGCCACTGCCGGGCTCCTGGTCGCCGGGGCCACAGCTCGAACCGCCGCCGCGCCCGGCCGGCTCACCTTCATGGGCCGTCCTGTGGTGGCCGACCCTTGCGCGCCTCGTGGTGTCATGTATTTCTACGACGAGTGCGCGGCGATCACGCCAGAGCAGTGGCGACTCCTCCTCCGGCGACAGCGGGAATACAACGCCGCCGTCAACGCGTTCAACGACCATGCCTGATCCGTTCGTCTTCCTGCCTGACACGCTCGTGGTCTCCGAGGAGGCCATTGACGAGGTCATCCCTGCCGTGCAGCAGTACGAGGAGCACGCCCACACCGTTGGCGCCGCCTTTGGTGTCTACCTCCAAGAGATTCAGCCCGTGCTACACGGGACGCCATGTGCTGCCCACGTTCGCGTGCCGCGCCACCAGGGACCGGGCGCCGTCGCTGATCGGTTCCACCCGGCTATGGCGTTTCGTCGCTGGTTCGACGGCGCCATGCCGCAGTTCATCATCACCATCGACGCCGCGCTCTGGCGCGACTTCGACGCCTCTCGCCGGGAATGCCTTGTCAGTCACGAGTTGCTCCACATCCAGCCCGTTCTGAACGACCACGGGATTCTGAAGCTCAACAAGGATGGGACGCCTATGCTCGAACTGAAAGAGGCCCACGATACGGAGGTTTTTGACAGTGAAATCATCAGATGGGGGCCAGGGTTCCTTGGTCTCGAACACCACTGCACCACCCTCGCCGAAGGTCTCGCCAGAGAACAACGTCGCGGGCTCAAGCTCGCGTGACGCGGGCGCCGACTGGAAACACGCGGGCGTCGGCTACATCTGGTGCTCCGCGTGTGGAGAGAGCGTCTCCGAGGGCGAATGCGTCTGTGACGAGGACCACCGTATCTGGCCGCTCTACTGCCTGAGCTGCCGCAAGGTTCGTCTACCGTGGCCGCAGGGTGGCGGCTGGTGCGCGTGCCCGCTTGGGGGTGCTGCCTCGTGACCGCTCAGCGGTGGGAGGAGTGGCCGCTCCGCAAGTATCAGGACACCCCGGAGACGCACGTTTCGGTCGACGCGGTCCGCCTCCTGCTCCAGCTCGAGGAATTGGAAATCCCTTGCACCATCATCGCCGGCAGTTTCGTCGCGCACCGCGACCCACCCACTGAGCTGCAACCATTGTTCGGCCGGCGCGGCATGAAGCGCGAGTTGAAGCTGCTCGTGCGCTACTGCGACCAGGCGCCCGACGTCGCGACGATGGAGAAGGTCTGGGCCTGGCTCGCTGAAGGAGGTCAATCGGTATGACACAACCGCATTTCAACGGTCCAGCGTACGACCCGCGAGTAGACCTTGACCGGTTGACGAAGCAGATTGGGCGCGTCTACTCGTCAATGACAAGCGGGGTGCCTGGTCAGCGACGACCGGGTGAGTGGGGTCGCTGCTGGCTCACGCTGGGCGAGCTGGCGGCGTCAACGGGTGACCCTGAGAGCAGCGTGAGCGCGCAACTCCGCCACCTTCGCAAAGCGCGCTTTGGCGGGTTCATCGTGTCCAGGCGGCATCGCGGCAAACGCTCGTCCGGGCTCTGGGAGTACCAGCTCAACGACCCACCGGAGCCACAGCCCGATCCGGGGAGGTTGTTTTGATTTCACAGAAGGAGCTACGCCTCAAACGCCGGCAGCTCGCCGAGGACAGTCGACAGTACGGGCACGTCATGCAGTCCATCGACGTGACGCCGGCCGTCGTCGCGGGTCAAGCGGCGGGCATCACCAATCCGCCCAAAGCCGCCTGGCGGTCGCGCGGGTTCCTGGCGCAGCTCTTTCGAGACCGCATCTCCGGGCACATGCGTCTGAGTATCCAGAAAACCACGCTCCAGAACAACGGCAACTGGGACGAGGGCATCACCTGGGAGCAGCTCATGACCATCAAGGACCAGTGTGGCTACGGGCGCATCTGGGCCGTCGAGGTCTTCCCGTCCAACGCTGACGTCGTCAACGTGGCCAGCATGCGGCACCTGTGGCTGCTCGACACCGTGCCGTCGTATGGCTGGAGTCGCGACCGGTGAAGCTGACCACAAAACCGACCTACGGCATGCGTCCGACGCCCGCGCTCGGCGCCCTGCCGCCCAACGGAGCCGGCGCGCCCAAGCGGCGTCAAACGGCACCGAAATCTGCCCGAAAGGTCCCGTCGAAACTACAGTACCGATTCGGCCTGGTCCTGATGGAGGAGCTGGGCAAGCTCAGACCGCAGCTCAGCGACCGACAATTGGCAGAGAAGGCCGGCATCAACCGACACACGCTCACGAGCTGGCGCCGAAAGCCGGCGTTCGTGGACTGGCTGAGCGCCTTTCTGAGTAGCCGTCTCGACCCGCTGTGGGCCGCAGGTATGGTCAGAATGGGCGTACTCGCGTCTCAGGGCTCCGCTGAGCACTTCAAAGCACTCGGACAGGCAATGGGCCACATCGGCTCGGGAGGCGGTCGTATGGCCGTTTCTGTGGGCGGAGGGACCACTCCAGCAGCCGAGGCCGGCGACCAGGCTCGACCGTGGGTCATCAGCCACATTCCGAGGCCGCTGAGCGACTACGAGACATTGCCGGACATCGTTGTGGCGAAACAGGATGGAGACCCGGACCTAGAGCGGCCGATCGACCCGCTCGCCACCATGAAGGAGAGAGACCGTGGATGAAAACATGAGATTCGAGCCGGCGCCGAGTTGCAATTACCTAAAGGTGGCGTTAGCGAGGCGCTCACCGTGCTCGCCGCGTTCATTGTCTGTGGAGCTCCAGGCTGGCGGAACTGTCAGGTTCCCGGGTTGACCGAGAAGGAGGCGTTTACGGTCGACCGCGCGTGGGAGATGTTCGCCGACCGCGTGTTCGAGCTAGACGACATGGACGCTGAGCAGCAGGAGGCGGCAAAGGTTACGTTCTGCGCGGGCGTCGTCGCCGGACTATCCGGGCTCGACAACTACATCGAGGGAATGAACCACCGAAACGCCGACATTCGAGCCGGGCTGTTGTCCATCGCGGACTACGTCGAGCGGTGGTCAAGCGAGGCGCTCACCGTGCTCGCCGCGTTCATTGTCAAGCACGAGAAATCAGTCATCCACTAGAGGGAGAGAGACAGATGGCAGACGATTTGACGTATCACCAGTTCTTGGGCGAGTCGCACGACGTGGCGATCGCCTACGAGGAGACCAACGGGCGCCGGCCGTCGTCGACCGACTTCTACCACAACGCGTGGAAGCGCGCGGTCGAGGGGCGCCCGCACGAGGAGGTCATCGGGCTCATCCGTGGGACCTGGCCAGAGGAGCCGACACCAGTGCCGACACCAGAGCCGTCGTTGGTGCTGCCGGTCATATCGGGCAACCGCTTCCTCCGGTTTGTTCACGACCCGACGCTCGTCTACGACTGGCGCGAGGTCTCAGGGTTTGGCCTCTACCACCTGTCGCTCGCTGACCGCTACGAAGACCTCCATGCGTGGCTCAGGAGCATCAAGCTCTACGCCAACAGCGTGCGGGTCATGTTGGCGGTCGAGGGTGGGCCTGGCGACTTCTGGGGCGACTACGCGACGAGCTGGAAGAATCCGTTGTTCTACGCGCGCCTGGTCGAGTTCGCTCAGATCCTCGACTCTCACGGTATGCGGATGCACGCCTGCCTCATCGGCGCCACCGACTCGTTCGGCGCCATTCCCAATTGGGACACGCGGGAGGACGTCGTCACCGTCAACCACGACGCGCAACAGCGCATGCGGGAGTACGTCTCGCAGACGGTGGGCACGCTCACGGACCACGTCGGGACCGGCATCATCCAGATCGCGAACGAGCCACATCAGATTGGTTTCGGCACTCACAACGAGGAGTTCCTCGCGGAGCTGGCCGGCATCGCCCACGCCATCGCGCCTAAGATCCCTATCAGCCTGGGCGACGGCGGTGAGTGGGACGGTCAGGGCGACCTGCCGATGTCGACGGCGCCGTCCAACATTCACGGACACCACCCTCTGCGGATGCGCGAGCGCGACTACCACCGGGCCATCACGCGTCGAATCCATCACTTCAACATCGACCAGGGCGACATGCCGGTGATGCTCGACGAGGATCTCAACATGGGCGACCAGCTCAGCGGTGCGAGCGGGTCCGCGTCAACGGCGGTCGCCTTCGCGGCGGCGGTCATGGGTCGCATCAAGCGGCTCGCCGGCGGACACTTCCACATGCGCGAGGGGCTCAAGCCGATGCACCACTCCAACGGCGTCGGCGTGGACGACCCGATCAACCAGCAAACCACCAACGCGCTCAACGCGTGGAATCATGGCCTCAACCTGGTCCCGATGGAAATCGAGGGCGAAGACTGCAACGCCGATAGCTGCGGTTCGGCAGGGCCGGTCGACCGTGGCCAGGTGCCGCCCACCGAGAAGCTTGAAGGGCACGACGGACCCATCCGTGTGTTCGGGCTGCGTGACACCAACCTGGGCGGGTACTGGGGGCTGAGCATCGGCGAGCCCATCGGCTACAGGTTGCGCGGTGACTTCGAGACCGTCCACCTGGAGCAGTGGGGCGGCTGGCAGTCTCGTTTCATTCGCGCGTAGAAAACTTTGCGGTCGGCTGACTGCCGCGCCCCGGCGACGTCATCCCCAAGCGTAGCCTCACTGCCGAGGGGGAGTGCAATCGGCGTCAGACATGGTCTGGGGCACGTCGGAAGGCCGGCCGCAACCCTTTCTTGGGGGAGGTGCGGCATGGAAACGACGAGAGGCACTGCTGTCTGTGAGCAGCTCACTCGAGAGGCCATCAACGGACACCCCACCCTTGAGACGGGGAATCTCTTTCCATCGGACTGACGATTTGCCACTGGTTCGACAGGCCGGCCCGTTCGAGTTCGGCTACATCAGCCCCACCACCGGACTGCACGAGCGCGGTCTGGAGAACCCCAAGCAATTCCTCGCGCACACGTCTCAGGCCGACTGGCTGTTCTACGGCGGCGCGGCCGGCGGCGGCAAGTCTGAATACCTCATCGTCGAGGCGGTCCAGGTCTGTCTCGACAATCCCGGCTGCGAAGTCGCGCTGTTCAGGCGGACCCACAAGGACCTGCTCCGGTCGCTCATCATGCGCTTCCGGGCGCTGGTGCCCAAGCGCATCGCTCGGTTCAACGCGACCGACATGTACGCGCAGTTCTTCAATGGCTCCATCCTCTGGTTCTGCTACTGCGCCACCGAGGCGGACGTCTACAACTACCAATCCGCTCAGTGGCTCATGCTCGGGCTCGACGAGGCCAGCCACTTCACCGAATACCAGTTCATGTATCTGCAAACGCGCGTTCGGTCGGTCATCCCGCACCGACGCAAGCGCGTGCGCCTGGCGTCCAACCCCGGCAACCGAGGCCACGGCTGGCTCAAGCGCTTCTTCCTCCGTCCGCCCCCGGAGCTGCTCGGCAACCGGGCGCCGCTCGCGATGCACGAGGTTTGGCGCCCGGAGCGGCCGAAGGAGTGGGAGCAGTTCGTGCCGCCGGGTCAGCAGATGCCAACGCGCCAGTTCATCCCGGCGTACTTCGAGGACAATTGGGCGCTCCAGCAGAACGACCCAGGCTATCTCGCGCAGCTCTACCTGCTCGGCGGCGACAAGGGCCGGCAGCTCGCGGAGGGCGATTGGGACGCCAACTCGACCATGATTTGTGGCAACGAGTGGCGGACGACGCACCGCGTAAGCTCCACCGACGTCGATTTGCTCGCGAGTAGCCGATTGAAGGTCGGCCAGGTCATCAACTGGCACGTCATTCCGAACGACCTATGGCGTCCACCGAAGGGCGCGACCATCTTTGGCAGCGTCGACTACGGCTACGGGGCGCCGTGGTCCGCGCACCTACACGCGGTGCTGCCCGGTGGCCACATTCGCACGTTCTGGGAGTGGTACGAGACGCGCGTGCGGGACGAGGACCAGGCGCGGTGGATGCGGGTGGACATCGAGGAGCTGGGGCTCGCTGACGAGATTCAATGGATCGTGCTCGACCCGGCGATGAAGAACAGCCGGTCTGAGGTAGGGCTGTCGCGGTCCATCATGGAGGTATATGATGACCACCTCGGTCGACCACTCGGTATTCACCTACGACCTGGCGCGGCGGGCAGGGCCGCACGGATGAGCCGACCGAACCGTTGGAAGGACGCGCTGGCGACCGGAGCCGATGGGTTCCCGAACTGGAGCGTCACGACGGCCTGCCCGCATCTCATCCGCACCGTGCCGGATGTGCCGTTCGATGAAAAAGACCCAGAGGTCGAAGACGGCGACTCTGAGAATCACGCCTACGAGGACGTGGGCCGGTTCTTCGAGGCGCGTCCGTTCGCACCGCGCACCATCGACATCGAGGCGGTCAACCTCGACGACGTCTCCACTCGACACCATGCCGCGATTGCGGCGAAACACGACCAGGGCGGGCACCGGTCCTACGGCGTGGCCACGCTGCACGTTCCTGGTCTCTCACCGAAAGGACCGACGCCATGAACCTGGTCGAACTCGCCGCATTTCTTCCGCAAATTGTCACCTTCATGCCGACGATTCTCGCGGCCATCGAGACGGTGGAGGTCTTTCGGGCAGATGACCCTACGGGGAAAAAGCGCGAGGACGCCGTCGTTGCGTTGATGGGTCCAACGCTTGCTTTGCTTGAGGCGCGGGCCGGTCGCGACCTGGCCAATGATGCAGAGGTCGAGATGTGCCTCCGGTATTTCATTCGATTCCTGGTGTCGCTCTTGGAGGTTGTCGCCAGCACGAAGGCGCGGTCCCCTGTAGGTTGATAGCACTCCTGGTCGTGCCGGCGGCGGTCCTGTTCGTGATCTGGCAGGCTGACCGCGTGACGTACTGGCGGGCCAGGGCGACCGTTGCCGAGGCGGCGTTGGCTGTGCTGCGGACCCAGGCGGGACCGCCGAAGCCGACCGGCGAGCTGCTCATAATTCGAGGGCGGAAGTGGGACGGGATGAAGAGGGTTTCATGAAGCTATTTGCCCACAGGTTGTTCGCACGGTGGTCAACGTGGCGGCTCTCCCGATTGCTGTCGCAAAAGACGTCGCGACTCTTGGGAATTACGGCGAAGGCAGCTACACGGCGGCAGCGACGGAAAGACTCAAGGAAGAGGCGAGCGACTCATGAAATATATCGCTGGCGCCGGCACCCGAGACTGGACCTCTCCGCCCTGGCCACCACAGGCCGACTGGCGATGGTGGCAGCTCCGGTCGCGGTTCACGCAGAAGATGGCGGTTCACGGCCTGGAGCTGCATGCGCCCTGGTCGGTGTTCGGTATGGACGTCCCTCCGTGGAGCTGTGAGCTGTCTGGTACGTTCTTCGCCGGCAAGGATCTGCGCGCCTGGTGGCGCGGCGCTGCTTCGCTGGTGGCCGCGCTGCTGGAGCTGCCGCCCGAGGACCGCAACATGCTGCTCCACTCGCACTGTGGCAACGCCGGCATCCTGGCCGCGTTTCTGATAGAGGCCAACGGCGAGACGGTGCGGTCGCTGACGACGGTCTGCACGCCGAGGCGGCGCGAGCTGGACCAGTATTCAACCGCGTTGAAGTGCCGGCGCCGGCAGATCACCACGAAGGAGATCATCGGGAACCACATGCAGTGGATGGGCGGTCGCTTTTCGAGCTGGTCGATGCCGGACGGGTGGGACAACTACGTGGCGAAGCGGAAGATTGGCCACAGCGAGCTACTCCGCGACGTCGACCGGTTCCCTGAAGACTTCGAGCACGGAATCGTCGAGTTCATGAAAGCCGCATAGGGGGGCATATGCCGAAACCGGGACAGCACAGCGACGAGGAGATCAACAACTGGTTCACGTACCACCCGCCGAACGGGCCAGGGGTCGTGGATCGCTACGCGCGGATTCGGGCGTCAGCTAAGCGCCTCGCGCTGACCATCCGCGACAACTGCCCAGCCGGCGCTGATCGGTCGGCGGCGATGCGACATCTGCGCGAGGCGGTTATGACGGCCAACGCCGGCATCGCGTGCGCGAGTGAAGAGGGGGCGTAGTGATTTCAAGGCGCGGATTATTCAAGGCGCTGGCCTACGTTGATGGCCTGGTCAGTAAAACGCCAGCTCCGCCCCCAGTAGCCCACCTTTTTCTGGGGTCGGCGGGGATACACGCGACTGTGCGGGCTGCGATGGCGTGGCCCGGCTCCAGAACGCCGTCGACTCCAGCGATGTGCTGGGGCGGTGGTCAGCATTTCCCGTCGATATTGAAGGAGCCGTATGACCAGCGGTAGCACGGCGCGCACGGCCAGGCGGGAGGCGCGGCGCCTCATTGACCCGTCCACGAAGACGCAGATCGAGAAGATGCACGCCACTGTGCTTGACCTGGAGCGCTCGAACAAGGAGCATAATCGCATCATCGAAGCGTTGTGCCGGGAGCTCGAACGGCACAAGTCGGTGACGGCGATGCTCTCCAGCAGGCTAGTGGCGCTGGAACGGTGGAGAGAGTGGCATGAGCACGGAACATTCCTCGAACGGCTCAGATGGGTTCTCACGGGGCGCCTGGGCGTGGCTTCCGTGGTGCAGCCGCCAGCGAGCAGTGGAGGCAGTATCCCGCGCGGACGAACGGGCATCCCTCTACCGACTCGAAAACACGAAAACCGAACAGGAAGTCTTGTATTGGAGAAGCCGGGCGGAGAAGGCGCTCGACCGGCTGACGCAGAATAGCAGCGGCAAGGTCGTCGAGCCGATCATGGCCGACCCGCTGGATGGTACTGACCTCTTGCGCGGGGCGAGCAACCCGCTGAGAGGTCTCGCAATGACGCAGGTAGGAGACTCTGACGCATAGCCTGGGGACAAAGGCGCAATGCGAGCTTGCAACCCGTAGGAACACAGACCGGCCATCCACTCGACCAGGCCGTCCAGGTCGACTACGAGGCGCCCGCGCGCAAGTTGATGCGAACCTGCATCGACGACGCGAGCGGGAATCACGGCCGTCTCGACCGCGACCGCGCTGACTGGCTGTCGCTCCTCTATTACCGAGGCGGGCAGGACAATCAGTGGGTCATCTGGGACAACACCTCTAGCCGCTACATCACGCGCGGCACGGACCCCAAGCGCGGCGGTCTCCCGTCTCACGTTCACCGGGCTGTCTCCAACCACTTCGCCCGCACCATCGACGGCATCTGCTCAATCCTCAACCAGAGCGCGCCGGCCAAGGTTTGGTCTCCCCAGACGCCCGATGACCCCGACCTGGCCGCAGCCGACGTCGCTTCCAACGTGGACGAGGTCATCCACGATGAGATCGCCTACCACGACAAGCTCCGCCCTGAGCTGCACAAGCTCATCACCCTGACCGATAAGGCGCTCCTGGTCCCCTGGTTCGACGACGACGAGAAGTGGGGCATGGAGGGCATCGAGTTGATGAACTGCCCGGCGTGCAACCAGCTCGTCGAGCCGGTCGAGGCGCAGCAGGAAGCGCAGAAATTCAACGAGCAGCTCCCCGAGGCCGCGCCCGAGTCGATGCAGCGCGACGAGACGTCCTGCCCGGACTGCGGCGGCGACATGCAGATGGCGCTCGACCCTGCCGGCCGGCCAGAGTTGACCTATCGCCCGAGTGGCAAGTTCCGCGCAGACGTCTATCCGTCGTTCGAGTTCTCGTTGCCGCAGCACGCGCGAGGCACACGCTCAGACGCCGAGGGCGTCGATTGGGTGCTCATTCACTCAGGGATGACCGACGCGCAAGTGCTCGACCGATGGCCCGGCGCCAAGGGGAGCCTCTCGAAGACGTCCACGGGTGGCCAGCTCGAAGACGGACACCTCCAGCACCAGTACGCGCGGGCCATGCGGGCGCTTAGCTCGCCACAGACCGCCAGGGCATCCGCGCAGGCGTCCTACGGCTCTGGCGGGCCAGACCTCAACCTCGTCTACCGCGTCCAGCACGACCCCACCGAGGAGTTCCCGCAGGGTCTCCAGGCCATCATGGTCGGCGACTACTTCGAGGCCGGACCGCTGCCGGTGCAGGACGACCGAGGCCGGCACGTCAAGAGCTGGCTGGTGCGGAGCTACACCACGACACCGCAGTCTGGATTCGGCAAGCCGCCATCTGACGACCTGGTCCCGCTCCAGAACACGCACAACATCATCGAGACGCTCATCGGGCTCATCCTGATGCACAACGCGGCGCCTCGCACCTTCATACCGCTGTCGAACCGGCTGGAGCGCGAGCCGAGTGGCGTGCCGGGTGAGCACGTCTGGTTCTCGACTACGACGCCAGGTGAAAAGCCGTTCACGGAGCAGGGCCAGAACCCGCCACAGGGGCTCTACCAGTACCTCGCGCTCGTCGAGGAGAAATTCCAGACGCTCTCCGGGCTCAACAGCGTGCTCCAGGGACAGCGGCCGAAGGGCGACCCCACCCTTGGCGAGATAGAAATCTTGCAGGACAGGGGCATGGCGGCGTTCGAGGAGCCGCTCAAGGGGCTCGTCGCGTTCGAGCGGGATCTCGCCCGGCTGATGATCTGGATGGCGAAGCGCTCGATGTGGGCCAACCGCTTCCAATCGGTTCAGGGGGAGAACGGTGATTGGGAGATCGAGAAGTTCACACAGGCCGACCTGAGTGGCAAGGTGGACGTCCGCATCGACTTCGCGAGCGCCTGGCCCAAGACGGCGTCGATGCGGCTGCTGCGGATTCAGAAGGCGCTGGAGCTGGGTGTTCTACCTCCGGCCGCGATGGACCCAGAGCTACAGGGCAAGATGCTGACGCTCATGTCGCTCGAAGACCTCAAGCCGTCGTTCGACGTCACGCGCAAGCAGATTGCCCGCGAGCTGGACGTCTGGAAGACCGCCGAGAACCCACGCGCGATCGGTATGCCCAGCCAGCTCAACGAGCTGACGATGCACCTCCACTACAAGAGCCTCTGGATGCGGACGGAAGAGGCCGAGGAGATGGCCCGCGACCGGCCGGAGGTCTACAACGCGTGCTTCATGCATCTGACGATGACGGCTCAGATGGTTGCGATGCAGCAGGCGCCTCCGCCCGAGGCCGGCGACGACAAGGGCGACAAGAACGAGAAAGACGACAAGGGCAAGGGCGACGACGCCGAGGCCACGACGGGTGATGGTGGCGGCGAGGACCCAGCCCGAGGAAATGCCGTTGACGAGCTGACCAAGGCCGGCGTGATTCGCCCGGCCGGCGGTGGCGGCGGTGGCCAGGGCGACAACGACCCTGGTGGTTTGGTGAAGGCGGGCGTACTCCAACCGGCCGGCGGTGGGGGTGATGGGTAGTGAGGGAGGGGCCACGCTGATGCCGCTTTCTGTCCCCAGGCAGCGGCGCCGCGCCACGGGGCGTGGTTCCTCCTCTCATGTTTCACATTCACGAGGTAGCAGATGACGATTTTTCACGACCCTTCCGACCCGCTGTTCGGTGACCTCATGGCTGACGACGATGGCCAGGGCGACACGGAGCAGGGAAATGTCGGTGGGGACCAGGCGAGCGGCGACGACACCGGCGGGGGTGGCGGCGCTACTGAGGTTGAACTCGACCCGGAGTTTTCTGTCGCTGGCACGGATACCGACGATGGTGCTGGCTCCGGTGGCGGGGAGACCGACGAGCTTGTCGAACTCCTCGCGACGACCGACAGCGTTAAGGACGAGGCGGAGCGCACACGCATCCGCAAAGCTCTGACCAAGTTCGGCCGTCGCGACGAGAGTTACCGCACCCTCCGGAAAGCGCTGAACCTGAAAGACGGCGACGACGCGGGCACGGTCGTGGCCGGGCTGCTCAGGAGCCAGCGCGAGCACGGGGAGATGAAGACGTTACTGGCCAAGAATCCGGGTATCCGGCGCATGCTTGACGGCGGCGCTGGTCCGACCTCGGCTGACGACACATCTTCACGGTCGACGAAGGGGAGCCCGCGCACGAAGTTCGATCGAACCAAGTTGCCGTTCCACACTGAGGATGCGTCTGGACGATTCTTCGCCGACATGGCGGAGGAGCAGCACACTCTGCGACAGGACATCACCGCGTTCATGGACGAGCTGAAGGGCTCGATGGGCGAGCTGAAGAGTGGCCAGGCGGCAAGCGCACGGCGGGTGCGGCAGGATGAGAACACCCGCACGCTGACGGCGTTCAGGGCCGAGTCAGAGGCCATCGCCAGCAAGCTCATCGACAAGAACGGACTGCCAGTCGACGCACAGGGTCAGCAGTTGTTTCTGGAGGTCATGGGCTCGCAGTCGGACGCGCGTCACAGGCACTCGACGAAGGCCATCGCACGCCACTGGATTGACAAGGCGGGATGGCGGGTGGCCCGTCAGCCAGTGGCGACGAAGCAGGCCGCATCGAGAGCTGCATCCAAGGGTCGGACGGTTCGAGCTAACCAGAATACCGGCGAACGATCGCGAGGGGGGACGCCCGCAGGGGCCGCACCGCAGCGCGAGAAGGGCGGTGGTCTCGCAGCCGTGGAGAAGAAAATCCGCGAGCAGGGCGACCGCATCTTTGCAGGCCGGTAGGAGCTAAGACAATGCCCGGATCAGACCTCACACAATGGGACCCGTTGTTCAAGGACGACTACGCCCCAGCCATCATCGACGAGCTGAATAAGGAGAACGTCATTCTCCAGTTCATGACGTCTGAAACGCCGGACGACACCTGGGTCGGTCGGCAGAAGATCATTCCAACAAAGGTCGGCCGCAACTGGTCGGTCGGGTCGATCGGTGCCGGCGGCGCGTTGCCGAACGCCGGGCGGTCGGCGTACGTCGACTTCAAGGTGCCGATGCGCGACACCTACGGTCGCGTCGGGTTCGAGCGCTACGTCATCGAGCAGTCGAGCAACTCGAAGGGGTCCTGGCAGCAGGTTATGCCCCAGGAGATGCGCGGCCTGGTCGAAGACCTGGCATTCTCTCGGAACCGGATGGCCTGGAGCTACGGCGAAGGCGTCCTGGCGCTCGTCAACGGTGCCCAGACGGCCGACACCACCATCGAGGTGGACGCGCCGGGCAACGTGGCCGGCTCCATCATGGGCAACCGCTACCTCTACGGCGACTCGACGTCGGGCATGCAAGTGGCCTTCATCGACTCATCGGATGCCGTTCAGGGAACCGGTGTCATTAACAGCGTGCCGGCGGCTGGCACGACGGTGGTCAGCGATACGGCCATCACCTGTGACGACAACGCCAAGATCGTGCTGGCGCAGACGCCGACGCAGAACAGTCTCGACAAGGAGCCCGAGGGCATCCTGGCCGGGATTGACGACGGCACCTACGTCGGGACGTACCACAACATCAGCCGGACCACGTACCCGATCATGCAGAGCTACGTCGTCAGCTCCGTGGGCACGTTGTCGCTCGATGCGATTCAGCAGCCGATCGACGCGGTGAGCATCCAGGTCGGTAAGGGCATCGATTTCTTCGCGTGTGAACACGCGGTGCGTCGAGCCTACCTCGTGCTGTTGGAAACCGACCGGCGTTACACCGGTGCAGACCTGTCGAGCCCGGATGGAGGCACGTCGGCCGCCAAGAAGCCGACCGGCAAGACCATCTCCTACGGCGATATTCCGATGTGCGTCGACCGAGATGCGCCGTACGGCATGTTGTTCGGTATCAACAAGGCGTCGTGGGTCCGCTACGTGATGAGCGAGGGGACCTGGGCGGCTGACGAGGGACACGTCCTGAAGTGGGTGAGCGGCTACGACCAGTGGACCGCGTTCTACTACATTCTCGACAACTTCCACTGTCAGAAGCCGAACTGCAACTTCCGCATGGAAGGCATCGACGTCAACCAGATCACGGTTCACAGCTACTAGAGCTGAACCGCTCTGGCGTGTTTCACAGCGTGGTGAATGGCCCAGCGATGCCGGTCGCTGGGCCCACCCGCTCCCATCACAACTGAAGACCGGCAGGGAAGAGGGCCAGACACATGGCGCTTGGCGACAGTTACTCATATCCGACCGGCGTGGCCGACGTTCACGACCTCACGCCAGGGAACCGCGCGGGCAACAAGCTGACGCCCGAGACGGCGGTCGTCTGCGTGAACCGAGGGTCGGAGACCATCAGCGACACGTTCGACGCGGACCACTACGAGATTCCGCCGGGGCTCGTGAAGATGCCCTACGGCGCCGCGCTGCACTTCCAGCGCCGGCTGATTGTGCCGGGGACGCGCAGTCCCATCGACGGCACGCACATCTCCTTCATCGGCATCGTCGGCATCGACAAGGACCGGAACTGCGAACCACTGACCGAGGCGGAGCTGCTCGCGGCGGGCCAGTCCGTCGAGGCGCTCGATCGCGGGCTCATGTCCGGGTCGGACGGCGACGTCCAGACGCTCACGGTGGCGTCTGAGCGCGGTCGCATGCCGGGCCAGGCGGCTGGACGCGTCAAGGCCCAACTCGACACCAGTCAGCAGGCGTCTGAGGTCGCAGCCGATGCCGTGGCCGAGGCGCTCAGGCCGCTCGACGAAACCGAAACGTTCGCGCACGAGGCGCTCACCGAGGCGGCTGGCGACGGCGCGCTCGACGCGGCTATCGCGGCGGCGGTGAAGAGGGTGGAAGACGAAGACGCAGGCGAGGACCCAGCGAAGTGGACCACGCAGTTG
>JAAZYN010000200.1 GCA_014239625.1 Myxococcales bacterium
ACCCGGGTCGCTGGTGTTGGGTAGCCCCGCGCGCGTCGTCCGCCCCTGCGGCTCCAAGGAAGCCGACTGGATCGAGCACTCCTGGCGACACTACGTCAAACGCGCCGGGCAGTTCCTCACCGCTGGGTGACCGGCTCGGACATCGTCTGTAGCCCACCGCCCGCGGGGCACTGGCTCCGCTCGTGGGTCGCCCCGTCCTCAGGCTGGAAGGGCTCTTGATGTTTGGACTTTTCATGCGCTAATAGGCGTCATGATGCGTTCCTGTCTTACTCGCGCTCTGACGCTGGCCGCGACCCTGTCAGGGTTCGCCTCGGGTTGCACCGAGCCGGCTGTAGCCCCGGTGGACGCCGCCACGCCTCTCGACGCGTCGGTCGACCAGGGGGCCGCCGACTCGGCCCCGGGGGAGACCTCGCCGGGGATCGACGCGGCTCCCGACGTCGAGCCTGAGGTGGCCCCGGAGCTCCCCCCGCCCCCGCCGGAGCCGGAGTGGTTCGTGCACGACGACGGCGTCGCCGTTGGCGCGTTGGCGTACAGTCAAGTACCGGACCAGTACTACGAATACGTCCGCTTCGAGTTCGAGCAGCCGGTCCGCTTGTTGACCCTCGAGGCCCACCTGCAGGTCCCCATCAGCGGCAGCGTGACCCTCTTTATCTGGGATGACTTCGGCGGGAACTTTCTCTCCTTCGACGCCGCCAACCCCCTGGCCGCGACGACCCGCGATCTCACCCCTGCCGACTCCGGCCAGCCCCTCATCTTCGAGCTCCCGGCGCCCATCGACCTGGTGCCCGGTCGCATGGTCTTCGCCGGCCTGATCGCCGACGGTGGCTCCAGCGCTCAGGTCATGGTGGACGCGGCGCCCACCGATCCGGGGCCCGACAAATCTCAGGCCTCCATGGTCTTTTTGAGCAACGAGCCGCCCGACGACAATGGCTTCCCAGCGTACGCCTCCGCCCCCGGCGATTTCATGCTGCGGCTGCGCTATCAGGCCATCGACGTGGTGGCCGAGAGCGACCGCGATTTCGCACCCATCACGGCCGACGATCTGGGCATCCCAAACTTCAGCCGGCTCGCGCTGGCTGACGTCGATGGAGATGGCTTCGACGACGTCATGACCAACGGCCCCAAGCTCTACCTCAACGCCGGCGACGGCTCCTTCACCGACGTGTCGGAGTCCTGGCTGGACGGTATCAGCGGGAGCAACGGCGGCGTCTTCGGGGACTTTGATAACGACGGCGATCCGGACTACTTCGCGACCGGCACGGTGGACCGGCTGCTGCGCAACGACGGCGGCGTGTTCACCGATGTCACCGAGGCCTCCGGTATCGATGACACGCAGCTCTTCAACTGCAACGGCGACGAGGGTGAGCAGAACGTCCCGACGGAGGCGGCCGCCGTGATGGACCTGGATAATGATGGTTATCTCGACATCTGGCAGGGCAACTTCATCTGCTGGGACCCGCCGGCCTGGCCCAGCAGAGACGTGGTCTGGCACAACAACGGCGACATGACCTTCACCGACGTCACCGACGTCGTGGGTGCTGCGGCGGGTCAACCGCAAGCCTCACGCGGGATCGCGCCGGCCGACCACAACGGCGACGGCTACCCGGATGTCCTCGTCACCAACTACCGCCTCAACCCGAACCTCCACTTCGAGTCCGTGGGCGACGGAACGCTGTCGAATGTGGGTTTTTCTTCGACCCTCGCCGGCTTCTTCGGAGGAAACGGCTACTACGGTCACTCCATCGGCGCCGCCTGGGGCGACATCGACCACGACGGCGATCTCGACCTGTTCGTCGCCAACCTGGCCCACCCCAGGTTCATCACCTTCAGCCAGAAGGCTACCCTCTATCTTAACCCCGGCGGGCCCGGCGCCGTCTTTGAGGACGTGACCGCAGTCGCCGGCATTCGCTACCTGGAGACCCCATCGAACCCGAACTTCTTCGACTACGACAACGACGGCGACCTGGATCTCTTCTTCACCTGTGTCTATCCCCACCGGACCAGTCAGCTCTATCGCAACGATGGCTTTTTGGTGTGGACCGAGCAGTCCTACAGCGCCGGCCTGCGCGTCTATGATGGGTGGGGCTCCGCCGTCGGTGACCTGGACCGTGACGGTGACGTCGATGTGCTCAACAAGCTCGGCCAGTATCACCGCAACCGAAACGTTGGGGGGCGGGGCGCGGTCTTCGTCAAGCCCATCGGCGCGGGCGCGGGGATGACCAATCGCGATGGCGTCGGCGCGCGAGTGGCGACCACCGTCGACGGCCGGCTCGTCATGCGTGAGCGGGTCGGCGCGCACGGCACCGGGGTTCAAGACTCTCCCTGGCTCCACATCGGCATCGGCTCGGAGACCACGGTCGACCTCACGGTCACCTTCCCGGCAAGCGACACCACGGTGACCGTGGTGGGGGCGCAGGCTGGTGACTATTGGCTCGTCGCCGAGGATGGGACCACCACGTTGCAGCCCTGAGCCGCGGCCAGCCGATTCACCGCGCCTCGAGCGCAGCCCGGCAGGCGTCGCGCTGACACGCCTGGCGCGAAACATCCGGGCTGTCAGCCTCGGATCAGGCGTCGCTTGCCCCGAGCCAACCACTCGACCTTGAACCCTGTGAGCCTGGGTACCAGCGCCGCGGGGGGCGGGCGCTTTGGGTCCCCTCTGAGCAGCTCCAGGCACACCGTCTGCTTGGCCAGGTCGTACACCAGCCGGAATCGGCTCCCGCCGATGAGCACCTCCGTCGGGTAGTCGCGCTCGAGCCGCTTCGCGACGTGCTGCGGCAACCGCGCGACGGCGAAGTCTTCCGCCGAGAGCAGGGCCACATCCGCTGCGTCCTCGACGCCCAGCGTGTCCAGGCGGCGCGCCAGAAAGTCCGAGAGGGTCGGGGTCGCCTCGTCGCTCCCCTCGAACACCTCCAACCTCTTGCGCGCGCTCAATCGGCGCGCCAGGTCCCAACGCGACAGCGCCGCATCGGCCGCCTCGATGGCCCCCTTCAACCACCGCCTCTCGAGCATCAGCCGCAGCAGCGCCGCCCTCGCCAGCGCGCCCTGCGGGGCCTCCTCGCGCTTGCCGATCACCCGCCCCCCGTAAGTGCGCTCGATGCGGGCCGACAGCTGGCCACCCTTGAGGCTCACGTGGGTCACCGACTCCTCACCGACACCCGCACGCACGAGGTCTGGCAGGCTCAGCGGGAGAGCGGCAGACACTCGCAACAGCGGCGGGCCGTGCCCCGATCCCGCCGCGTGTAGTGCGAGGGCGCACATGGCCTCGACGCGTTCGGGCTCCAGGGCGCTGTCCCTTCCCAGCTGGACCTCCACGCCGGGCCCGCCCCACGCGGCGACGCGCGCCCTCTTGGCGCGCTTACGCTTCACGAACACGGACGCGCGCAGGGCCTCGATGACGGTCCGCTTCAGGCTGTCCACGTCGACGCCCACCTCCGGTCCCGGCGGCTCCGTCGGCATCCCCATGATGGTCGCCAGCTCTCGGCGGGTCGACATGACCTCCTCCCACACATGCCGCTGAACCTCTGGTCTGGTCGGGCCCGAGCGGAGCCCCTTGATCAGCGCCAGCGCATCATTACCGGGGGTGCGGACGTCGTGCTCCTCAGAACAGGTCGGGATCAGCAGCCTCCCTCTGCCCGACAGCGCGCTGACCAGATCCAGCACATCGGCGGCGGTGTGGCCTCGTTGTTGGGCGACCCCCTCACACAACAGCCGCCCCAGCGCCGGCTCCAGGGGCAGCCGGAAGAGCTGCTGCCCCACGGCCGTCAGCTCGCCGCCTGACAACGCGCCCAGCTGCCTTAGATCGGTCATCGCCGCCTCCAGCGCGTGCTCCGCGGGCGGATCCAGAAAGCTCAGCGACCTGACCTTCGCGCCCGCGCTCGCCGCCGCCAACACCAGGGGCACCAACGACTCGCGCGCGATCTCCGGCGGCGTCACGTCCCTCAAGCGCGCCTGCTCGCTCCACAGCCGGACGCACACCCCGGCGCGCGTTCTGCCCGCGCGTCCGGCCCGTTGCATCGCGCTGTCGCTGGCGATGGGCATCAGGGTCAGGACCCCTCGCCCGCCGTGATACCGCGTCCGTCGCACGAGCCCGGCGTCGATGACCACGCCGATCCCAGGGACGGTCAAGGAGGTCTCGGCGACGTTGGTCGTCAGCACCACGCGCCGCTTCGAAGCGACCCCGAACACCCGACTCTGCTGCGAAAGGGTGAGCCCACCGTGCAGCTCCAGCAGCTGCGCCGCAGGGAGCTTCGTCGTCAAGGCTTGCGCGGCGCGCCGGATCTCGGCCTTGCCCGGCAGGAACACCAGGACATCTCCGTCGGTCCTGCCCCACGCTGCCTGCGCCGCAGCCGCCACGCGCTGCTCCAGGTCGCGCCCTGACGGCAGCAGGTCCCGGTCCCCGCCGCGGTGCACGATCTCCACGTCGAACACCCGCCCCTCGCCCCTCACATGCGGCCCACCGATGTACGCAGCGATTCGGTCGCCCTGAACTGTCGCGCTCATGATCAGCAACAGGCCCTTGAACCGCTCCAACAGCAGGGCGGTCACCAGGTCGGTCTGCAGGGTGCGCTCGTGGAACTCGTCGAGCACCACCGCGTCGAATCGCGGCGCCCGATCCGGTCTCGCCAGCCATCTCAGGACCACGCCGGGGGTGGCGAACACGATCTGTGATGCCGCTGTCATGGTGTTGGAGCGGCGGACCGTGTAGGCCACCTTGTCGCTGCCCAGGGTGCCTCGCTCGAGCTCACCGACCCGCGCCGCCAGCGCGCGGCACGCCACCCGGCGTGGCTCGACCACCAGCACCCGCCCGTGCTCGGCCAGCCAAGCCGGGATGCGCGTCGACTTGCCAGAGCCCGTCGGCGCGCTGACGACCGCTCGGCCGGATCGTCTCAGGGCCTCCTGAAGGGCGTCCCGGATCCCATCAATGGGCAGCTTCATCTCGCCCTCCTTGGCGCGACGTCGTCCTGCGTGGGCGTCTGACGGCGCGGTCTCTCTCCGGCTTGCGCGTGGCGACGGGGGCCAGGGGCTGCGGAGGCGGAGCCCGTGGCGAGGCGCAGGGTCCCTCGCGGGGAGCCGCACACGCGGAGAGCGGGCGGTATCTTGGTCCGACCCGTCAACCCACCTGGCTCCAGCGAGGCGGACAACCACGTCGGCGACTCGGGGCGTGCATCACACCAAGCTCCCGTCAGCGAGGGGCTCGACACTACACCGTTTGAGCTCGCCCCCCAAGCCTCGCCAGGCCCGGCGCGGCCGTCGCCGCTGGACACCGTCGGTAAGCGCCGACGCTTGGGGGGCACGTCGCGAGTCCATCGGGTGGAACGCGATCACCTGGGCCTGTCCGGCCTTGGCGGGGCTTGGTGCGACCATCAAGCAACGCCGCGGTGGTGGCGGTCGCCCCTGTTGCCAGGCGCGAGGGCTCGAGCCAGCCTGGCCGATCAACGATCCCGGACGGCCCCCTCCGTCAGGCTGCGGAGTCGAGGGCGCGCCCGACGTCTGCGGTCTGCGGTCTGCGGTCTCGGCTCGTTGAGCACGTCCTGCGGCACAGGGCGCAGATCCCAGACCAGCCGAAACCATGACAGGAGCTTGAGCAGGTAATACGTGACATCGACCTGCCACCACCGAAACCCTTGCCTCGCCGACAGCATGTAGCGGTGGTGGTTGTTGTGCCAGCCCTCGCCCAGGGTCAGCAGCGCCAGCACCGGATTGTTGCGGCTGGTGTCGGTGGTGTCGTAGCGCCGTGAACCCCACACGTGCGACAGCGAGTTGATCGTGAACGTGGAGTGCCACAGCAGGACCGTGCTCACGAAGAACCCGACGAAGAGCCCCGCCCACCCCATGGTGAACAGACATATCAAGGCCAACGCGGTGGGCGGCAGGAGGTAGAAGCGATTGAGCCAGCGCAGCTCCGGGAACCGGGTCAGGTCGCGAACGCGTCGCGATTTTGTGGCATTGGTCTGTGGGTCCAGCATCCAACCGATATGAGAGTGCCAGAATCCGTCGGCGGGGCTGTGTACGTCGCGCTCGCCATCGGAGAAACGGTGATGATCGCGATGGTGCGCCGCCCACCACAAGACCCCCTTCTGGGCGCTGCTTTGAGCCAGCACGGCGAGAACGAACTGAAACCAGCGGCTGGTCTTGAAGGTCTTGTGAGAGAAATAGCGATGATAGCCTGCCGTCACGCCGAACATGCGCACGAACCAGAGGGCGCCGCACAGGACCCACGCCTCCGCTGGGACGTCGAAGAACAGCGCCCCCAGCGCCGCCAGGTGGGAGGCGAGCATGGGCAGCACGTTGGACCACCATTGGAATCGGGGCGCTGGTGGGATTCGGGGGACTTCGACTGGGCTGGGGGAGGCAGCGGTCGCCATGGGTGAGCTCTCCTTGGGGTTGCTGACGCCTGCACAAGCTAAGCGCGTTGGCGCCGCGTCACTGTCAGGCCTTGGTCAACGCGCGTAATAGTTGTGTCAGCGAGGTGGTCGTCCGCCATTAGGCCGGCGGTCATCGCACTTGCCGACCTCAGCGCAGTCCTTCAAAGTCGGTCTCCACGATGCGCGACCCTCGCTCCATCTCCACCCCGATCACGCTCACGGCTGTCGCTACGGGGCTGTCCATTGCGCTGCTCGTGGCATGGACCATTATCCTCGCAGGGGGGGACGCGCCCGCATGGCTCCTGGTCCTCGGGATCCTGTCGTTTGTGTTCGTCACGATCGTCGTCGTCCTCTTTGGCGTCGGCCTGACCCGGAAGACCCTGCCTTCGA
>JAAZYN010000201.1 GCA_014239625.1 Myxococcales bacterium
CGGCAGCTCACCGGTATCTTGAGCCGGCGTCTCACAGGCCTGCCCGAGCAGGACGCAGGCGACTAGAAACAGTGGAAACGTGCGCGACATGGTCGACCTCCAGGTGGGGACGGGGGTTCCCGTCGCCTGGAGACCATGCGAAATCGATGCCAACCTGCCTCAACCACCCCCAACCACCTAACACTAAACCACTAACCCTCGTTCCCTCCGGACCCGGGCGGGGTCTCTAGACCCCAGCCAGCCGAGGTCTCCAGACCCCACCCGCCTCGGGCTCCTGTCCAGACGCCGCGACGCGGTGTCATGGCGGGCTCAAATCGTACGTGCAGGTCTTGCCACCCGGGGCATCGAACTGCCCGTTGCCGTCGGTGTCGACGAACACTGGGTTGGAGATGAAGCGCGCCGACGTGCTGGGGTTTGCGCTCCGTAGTCCGCGCGGCATCGGCTGGATCCCGAAGCCGAGCACCACGATGTGAGCGTCGGCGGTCACCTCGACGCTTATCGTGCCGTCGTACTTGACCACCGCGCCGGGGCTCGAGGTGGCGACGGTCGCGACCTGATCGCAGTTGACCAGGACCTTGAAGAAGGCCACGTCGATCTCGGGAATCGCCTCGATACGCAGGGCCAGATCCACCGTGCCATCGCCATCGGTGATGGTGTCCCCCATGGAGGCGGTCCCGTTGACGGTCACGCGCGCGAACGCGCCGGTCGTCAGCAGGGCGCGTTGGTTCAGGATGCTGTCGACCAGCTCGGCCTCGTCGAGCTGATTCGGATCGTCGGTCGAGCTCGCGAAGTAGGTGCCAGGCTGACAGGGGCCGCTGATCCCGTGGGTGTCGGTGACCCCCATGCCGGTGATGCGGTGGCCGAGGTTGAAGAAGCTCATCCAGTCATCGAACAGCCCCGTGTCGTCGGGGCTCGACGGATCGAGGTAGATGTTCTTGAAGCCGTTCATCAGCTCGATGGCGTTGAAGTCCCAGGACCACATCTGGGCATCGGCGGCGAACCCGAGCTGGGTCGGGTCCGGCACCTCGGTCGGCATCCCGGTGAGGCGATCGTAGCCGATGGTGCACATGTAGTTGCACCCGAGGCGCGGGTGATTGAGCTGGATGATCCCCGCGCCGCGCGCCGAAATAGCGGAAAAGATGGCGTCGATGTCCTTTCCGTACCACTTCACGATGCCACCGCGCGCGTCCTCGTCGGTGGTGGGGACCACGGGGAACATGTTGATGTGCTCGGGCAGGCTCGGGGTCACCTCTTCACCGGTGACCTGACGCACCCAGCTGTCGAGCCCCAGCTGCACGACGGTGGGTTGGTAGTCGAGGATGAACTCGTGATCGGTGTTCACCGGAACCTCGCATCCGTCGGCCGCGGCGGTGAGCACGCGCTGGGCGACGACGATGTTCGAGTCGGGGCTGGGTCCGCCGTGGACATGGCTGTCCATCAACAAGAAGCCGCTGGTGTCGATGACCCGATCCAGGGTCGCAGAAAGGGTGGTGGTCTGGTCGGCGGTCACCGTCAGGATCTGCTCGGATGGCGAGTACTCGATCCCGCGCAGGACGCTGACCGCGTACTCGCCCGGCGCGACGAGGACACTCTCGCCACCCGTGGCGCTCAGGATCCGTCGACGCTGCTGAAGGCTCGACGCGTCGTAGAGCATCACGCGGCAGGGCAACCCCTGACCGTCCGAGTTGCGGACGTCGAGCTGCAGTGTCCCTGGGCGCCCCAGCGCGATCTGCGCCGGCGCGGCCCCGGGCAACGCCACCATGACCGGCGCGGCGTCCGGCATGCCGAGCTTGGACGCGGTCAACCGGTAGGTCTCGGGCTCACCGAAGTACGCCACCTGCCCCTCGAAGAGCCCCTCGGCGTCGCTGCGCATCATGTCGAGGACGTGCCACTCGCCCGCCGTGTTCTGCCGCTCGACCAGGACGCTGACGTCGGCGAGGGGCCCCCCACCGACGGCGTCGATCACCGAACCGTTGATGGTCTCCAGGGTGTGAGGCTCGCCGGAGACGAGCTCCTGGCTCGCCGAATGCAGCTCGCGGGTCGCGCTGTTGCCGTCGGTGGGTCCGACGGCGACGTAGATCGGCCACACCAGGCTGTCGTCGGGCTCGCCGATGGGCCCCAGCTGCGGCGTGGCGAAGGCCAGCTGGGAGTCCAGGAGCGCTTGCACCCCGGAGATGGACACGGTGGCCGTGGCCGACTTCTCCAACGCGATGGCGTAGGCCCCATCTCCGTCGACGGACTCGGCGCCGAACCACGGCGCGCCGATGTCCAGCTCATAGCCTCCAAAGCCCAGGTTGGCGGCGGTATAGTAGAAGCGTCGCGTGGTGTCTCCGACCCACAACCCGACCCCGTAGGCGATCGGCTTGGGCTCGGGGTCGACGTTGCGCACCCCGAGCTCGATCCGCAACACGCTCGAGCCCGGCGCCAGGATGTAGTCGACCCACATCTCGAGCCCCAACGGCTCGCTCAAACCGTCACCGACGCCGGCTTTGAACCGGCTCTCGGCGAAGACCTGGTCGATGAGCCAGAAGAGGTCATCGCTGCCGTGGGCGCGGATGATGGCGTCTGCCCCGTCAGAGCCATCTTGGAGCACCTCCAGGTAGTCGACGTGGAAGCCGCGCAAGATCGACGAGGCGAAGTCACCGATGTCGACCTGAGCGACCATCGGGACGAGCTCTTCGAAGCGCTCCTCGCCAGCTTGAGCGCATCCATCCACCGCGACGGCGTCGACGACGACGCCGTCGTAATACCAGTACGACTTGCGAAAGCTCGGATCGGTGATGGCGAACGCCGCGCGCTCGTTGACGAGGAGCCAGTCACCCTGGCCGGCCATCACGTGGGGTCCGTGCATGGCGGCGCCCGAGTTGGCGATCTGCCTGGCGTAGGCCTTACCCGGCACGGGGCAGCCCTCCAGGAAGATCCCTGCACCTACCGCCGCGCCCGAATCTCCGTCCGCCGCGCCCGAATCTCCGTCCGCCGCGCCCGAATCTCCGTCCGCCGCGCCGGCGTCGCCGTCCATGTCGACATCGGCGGCGTCGGCCGGGCCTGGGTCGGACTCCGCGCAGGCCAACAGGACAAGAGATGCAAAGCAAACGAAGACGAGGTGCCGATGTACCATCCGATGGATGCTGCCGGATCTCAGCCGGATGTACAGCTGGATTGGGCGCAGAAATTACAGAGCTTCGACGAGCGGTCCGATGGTCTCGAGGACCTCTGAGGGCGCCATGTGGGCGCCCGCCAGCTTGTCGGCGTGTTGGAACATGGCCTGCCCATCGCCGTCGACGAGCAGGACCCCGCCTTGTTGGAATGGTGCCCCCTGGATCCGTCCCTGAGACAACCCTCCGCGCATGGCGCGCCGCGCGTATTTGCCGCTCGCCAGCCCGAGCCCCAGCCCCGTCCGCATGCCGGCCGCTGCGAAGGCCGCGCGGGAGGGGTCGCTATACACGGGGAAGGTGATCCCGAAGGTCTCCACAAAGTCCGCCGCCATCACCGCGGTGCCGTTACCGATGGCGACCACCCGGACGCCGAGCGCGTCGAAGGCCTCGAGCTCTGCCTGAAAGTGAGCAGCCTGCTCACGGCAGAACATTCAGCCGTAGTGACGCAAGAACACGAACAACGTAGGCCTCCCGCTCCATAGCGTCCGCACTGGGACCGTGGCGCCATCGATGGCGAAGACTTCGGTGTCTGAGAGTGGTGTCATCGCTGTCCATCCGCGTCCGCGCGTGGTGTGTCGAGTGAGGAGCCCCAGCGCATTCCTCACCGCTCTGTCGGCGCGGCGCTGCGTGGGTCCGACGTGAGTGAAGCCACACTCGAGGGGGATCGGAAGGGGCACCTCCAGGGACTTCTCCGGAGGCGCCATGAGGGCACGCGGCGCGAGCCTCTGGGGATCGGATCCGCATGAATCGACCCCCGGCTGAGGGCCTGGACCGAGGCGCTCCGACCCCATGAAAAAACGCTCGAGGGGACGTTCGAACGCATCCCACACATCTGGTATACAGGGTCCGTTGTCATCACCGATGAGAGGTCCCAGGCATGCCGCGCGTCGACCTGTATTGCGTCATCCACAAGATGCTCCGTGCTGAGCTGTTCGAAACCGCCGCCATGATCGCCAGGACCGACTTCGCAGATCCGACGCAGCGCGGCGCCTTGTCGCGGCGTTTGAAGCAGACCATGGACTTCATCGAGGAACATGGTGGGCACGAAGACAGCTTCGTCGAGCCCAGCGTGCGCGCCGCTGACCCAGAGCTCGCGTCCCGGGTCGCGCTGGATCACCGGACCCTGACGATGCAGGGTCGAGCCATGATGGACCTGCTCGCCAACCTGGAGGGCTCGGGCGGCGACGACGCCGTGCAGGTCGGCGCCCGTCTACACGTCGCCTACAGCGCCTTCCTCGGGGCGTACCTGACGCACATGTCCGTGGAAGAGCGTGAGGTCAACCAGGCGCTCTGGGCGCACCACACCGACGATGAGCTGGCGCAGGTCCGAGGTGCGCTGCAGGGTTCGATCCCGCCGCCCCGCTTCGCCGAGTGGTTCGTGTTGATGGTGCCGGCGATGAACCATCAGGAGCGCGTCGGCATGATGACCGGCATGAAGATGAACGCTCCGGCGCCAGTCTTCGAGGCGATGAGCGCGCTGGCGGAAGAAGCCCTTGGCGCAGAGTCCTGGGCGAAGGTCGCGGCGGCGCTGCCCTCGTGACCACCCGCGATCCGCGTTGAGCGCGGTCGCAGCCGGCAGCCCCGGGCGTCTGCGAGGGGGGGGGTGAACATCCGGCGCGACGCCGAACGATTTAACGAGCCGGCGGATAGCGGCCTGTGTAGGTCTCTACCTCGTCGTATGGAGCCACTCACGCATGCACACGCACCTCCTCCTCCCGCTGTGTCTCCTGTGGACGGCCGGGTGTGTGCCCGCCTCGGTGGCCCACCAGGACCCTCCCGACGCCAGCTCCGCGGCCGACCTGGGGGCAGACGTCGTGGACGCTGCCATCGCCGAGGCCAGCGGCCCCACCGACGCCGCCACCGACGGTGCAGCTGAGGAGGGCCTCCAGGGCGACAGCGTAGAAGCCGGCGTATCGCCCAGCTGCGTCGCTCAGCCCGATGGGACGACCTGGTGTGACAATGGCTTGCTGCGAGTCAGAAGCTCGGCCGCGGGGATCACCTGGTTCGACATCTTCCATCCCAGCGAGGAGGTCTGGTACGTCAACAAGAACAACCTCAATCTGCACGTCGGGGTCCCGGGACAGGGCTTCGTGAATACCGAGCTGGGCCAGCTGCAGGCCGAGGTCACGGTGCTCTCGACCACACCGGACGCGGTCATCGCCCAGCATCGCTTCGTGTTCCCGCACGGGGCCGTGGTCGACCTGGAACTGACCTTGCAGCGCGGGATCCCTCGCGCGACCTTCCGCGCACGCCTGCCGACCGGCTCGGCCCCGGTCGATGGCTTCCTCTGGCAGGTGTCGTTCGGGCAGGCCGAATCCGTCAATGAGCTTCACTTCGATGGTCACGACGTGGACGTCGCCGACCTGCCCCGGCCCTTCCCGGGCGAGAGCCTGGCGGCGCAACACGTCGAGTGGTTTGGCCCCCTCGATAGCCAGGAGTTCACCTTCAGCGGCGTGGAGACGGCGCTTCCCGATCCCGCCAACCCGCCATGGATGAGCCGCGTCCTGGGCCTCCAGCAGCACATCACCTGGCACTCACCGATGCGACCGCAGGACCAGTTCGCGTTCGAAGCCCGCGACGTCCCATGGCAGTCGAGCTGGAGTGTCCCGGAGGTGACCCCTTGGATCGAGGGCCTGTGGTTTGTCCGCCAAGGTAGCTTCGTGGACGGCGACCAGCTCACCTATGGGATCGACGCCTACCATACCCTGGGCCGGTAACCGCCGACGCCGAGCCGCAGCCCGCGCCTGCGGGAGCGCCCCGGCGCCCGCACCGCCCGCGACGGGAGCCCCCGAGCGCCGCTCGGGGCGCTCGGAAACCCGCGTGTTTGGTGGAGCTGAGGGGGATCGAACCCCTGACCTCTAGAGTGCGATTCTAGCGCTCTCCCAACTGAGCTACAGCCCCAGACGGAGGCGGACCGTAACAGCGGTCCTTCGCGTTTTCAACCCCGAAAACGCACCTCCGGCGACCTTTCAATCCGGGCACTTACTCTACCGTTCAGGAGGGTCGACCGAGCCAACGCGGCCGCGCCGCCGCTGCCCACGATGGCGCGGCCCTCGGGCGGCGCGGCCAGGCCGTCGACGACGACCTCCACGGTCTCCCTCCGACACCGCCGCTGGCGACCGCACGCATCCGCCCCTGGCACATGCCCGATGGGCCTGGTAGCGTTCGGCCCCCACTGTCTCGGAGGCCTCCCATGGTCCGCTTCGCGCTCACCGCTGTGTTCGTCGCGTCCGCCGCCTTTGCGGCCAGCTGCGCCGCCGACGGCGCGGCCGCAGACCCACCTCCCCGGGCCGCCCAGAACGCCATCGTCGGAGGCTCTCCCACCAGCGGCTTCCCTGCTGTCGGCGCGTTGACCTACGTCTACCCGGGCTTCGGCTACCAAGGCTCCTTTTGCACGGGCACCTTGATCGCCCCTGACTGGGTGCTGACCGCCGCGCACTGCGTCGATGAACTGGAGGGGTTCGCGCTCGAACCCCAGATCACCTACTTCTACCTCGGCCCCGACGCCAACCCTGCGGGCCCTCAGGGGCCCGCGTCCGGGGAGCTC
>JAAZYN010000202.1 GCA_014239625.1 Myxococcales bacterium
CAACGGCGAAACAAGGCCCCGAATGAGTGAGCGAACTAACGTGACACGACACTAGGAAAGTAGCGTCACATTATTCGGGAGCCGCCCGCGCCGCTTCCACGGCCTGCGACAGCAACCGCTGACTCACCAACGGGACGGCCAGCGCCGCTACGTCAACGTCAAAGGGCTGGATCGATGGCGGCCCCAGCCGGGTCCGTCCCCGACGCTGTGTAGAGCTTCCACACCAACTCATCGACCCCAGCTGGGTCACGACGCAGCTGGGTCAGCCCCTTGAAGGGCGTGCACGTGGCGATGTCGCTCAGGCTCGCCGACACCGTCATCACGTCGGAGTTGGCGGCCACCGTCACCGTCGCCCCTGCGTCCAGCTCCCACGCACCGCTCGATGCGTTCCAGAGCCGCAACTCGCCGGCCCAGGAGGTGCCTTCGTGACGCGCTGACAGGATGTGCGTCGCGCCGGTCAGAGCCGAATATGAGCTCCCGGGATCACCGGAGACGGCGCTCGAGAACAGCACCAACGCGATGTCGGCGAAGGTCGACGCCCCGGCCGCGTACGTGTCCGGCGGCGTGGCAGGGATCACCGCGGCCATGGTGAACATCACCTCGACGTTGGCGCCGTCGTTGAGCACAGCCATCGACAGATAGTCCAGGTAATCCGGCGTGGGCGTCGCCGGCGTCGCGTTCGCCGAGTCGGGCAGCACCGCGCCGCCTGCGGGCACCGTGTAGGACTTCGGCAGCTGCGCGCAAGCGTTGGCCTGACAGCCCTCGACCGTGCACGCGTCAGCGTCATCGCAGTCGTCCGGGGTTGTGCAGCAGGAGGCGTTGACCGTGCCACCGCAGGAACCGCCGGTGCACTGATCGCTGTCGGTGCAGACGTCACCGTCGTCGCAGTTCGCCCCGTCGGTGGCGTCGAGGTTCGTGCACGCATTGCCCACGCAGTCGTCGGTAGTGCAGTCGTTGCTGTCGTCGCACTCCGCCGCTGACGAGCAGCAGCTCGCGATGACTGTGCCCATGCACCCGCCGGCGCCGTCGCACAGGTCATTGGAGGTACAGGGATCCCCGTCGTCGCAGCTCGCTCCCGGGTCTGGGGTGTTCGAGCACGCGTTGCCCACGCAGTCATCCACCGTGCACGGGTCCGAGTCGTCACAGTCCACCGGCGCCTGGCACTGACAGGTGCCGTTGTCGGCGTGGCTGCAGGCGTTGGCGACGCACGTATCCGCGGTGCACCCATCGCTGTCATCGCACTCTCCATCCAGCAGGCAGCACCCCGCCACCGGGGTCCCGCCACAAGTACCCGCAGAGCAGGTGTCATTTTCGGTGCAGACGTCGCCGTCGTCGCAGTCGGTCGCGTCCAACGGAGCGAACTCACAGGCCTTGGACACGCACGCGTTGGTGGTGCATGGGTTGCTGTCGTCGCAGTCCCCGTCGACGGCGCACTCGTCCGGCACGCAGGCGCCGGCGCCACAGGTCCCCCCGGGGCACGAGGTGCCGTCTGGCGCGGCAGCGCAACCGCAGGCGTCGGTCGCTGTGGTGCAGGCCCCCACTTCGCACGGAGCGCAGGTCCCGCCGCACCAAAGCGCCTCGGTGACGTAGCTCTCACACTGGCCCACCGCCGAGCAGGTCCCTGGGTTGGAGCATCCGGCGACGCACAACGCGCCTTCGGTCGGGGCCCCATCGACGCAACCGCCGCTCAGCGGGTCACAGGCGGCCACCTGACACTGCGGGTCCATGCCCGGATCCAGCGGGCACACCGACGGCGTGTGCAGACACGCGCCAGTGGTGGGGTCGCAGCTGTCGGCGGTGCAGTCGTTGGCGTCGTCACAGGACCTGGCCGCGGGGTTGACACAGGCCCCGCCGTCGCAGGCGCCGACGACGCACGGAGCGGCGGGGTCGGGCAGGCATGAGGCGCCATCCTCCAGGTCTGTGACCGCGCAGCTCCCCGTGTCACACGCTTGTATCTGACATGGCGTCGGTGGATCCGGGCATAGACAGGAGTCACCTGGATCCACGCAGCCGCACGTCCCCGCCGCCAGGTCGAACCCACAGACCAGGGTGGCGTCGCCGGGGCAGGGCGCGCCCTCGGGAGCACACGTGTGGACGCAGCCGGACGAGTCCGCGCCGATCTGGTCGGGCCCGACGCAGCTGTCGGTGGTGCAAGGGGTCGCGTCATCGCACACCGACGGCTTTGCGGACAGGTCCGACTGCACGCCCGGCTGAGGCCTGCAGGTCAAGTCCTGGCCGCAGACGCCCACCCAACAGACGTCCGATCCAGGATCACAGGCCGCCCCTGACCCAGCGCTTACCGCGTGGCAGAAGCCGTCCGGCGCGGCGCCGAAGCAATGATATTGAGCGCATCCACCGGTCGCCGCCAAGGCGCCCTTGAGAGCACCGCACTGGTCGGCGATGGGCTGCGCGGGATCACACGAGCACTCCGCGGCCACCGGGGTCACCGGTGCCGCCCAGAGGCACTGGCCGAGGCCGTCGCAGGTGTATGTCGAGCAGGGGTTGCCCACGTCACACGCGGTCCCGGCGGTGGCATGGCTGATCGCGCACAGGCCATCGACGCAGTCGGCGACGAGACACGATCCCGTCACGTCCGGCTGCGCTCCGGCCGCTGCGTCGATGGCCAACTGGCACTCCGCAGCTGTGGCGCAGGCCTGGCTGTACGGGTCGGCCGTGCCACAGCTCGCCAGCGCTCCGGTCGCGCCCGGGGGCAGCGCTCCCCCCAGGTTGCAGGTGCCCACGACCGCGCCCGCCGCGCAAGGGCCCGAGGGCAACGCCGCGAAGTCGCAGCCCGCGCTCTCGCACGTCGCCACCGAGCAGGCAGCCTGCTCGGAGGTCAGCCCCCCCGCACAGAGGGCATGGTCGAAGCCGCCCGGCCCACATACGCCGTCGGCGCAGAGGTCATCGGAAGTGCACGGGACGCCATCATCGCACGACGCGGTGTTGGGCTCGAAGCCGCAGACGCCGGCAGCGTCACAGGCGTCGTCAGTGCAGACGTTGCCGTCGTCGCAAGGCGTAACGACGCCCGCGCAGAGGCCGCTCTGGTTACAGGTCTCGCCCACGGTGCAGTTGTCGCCGTCATCGCATGACGCGCCCTCGTTGAGCGGGTTGTTCTGGCACACGCCGCCCACACACGCCGGCGCATTGCATTCGCTCTGGCTCCCACACAGCGTCCCGTCTTGCTCGACCTCTTCGGTGCAACTTCCCTGGCGGCAGACCTGCTCGAGGCACGTCAGCGAGTTGGGCTGAACGCAGTCATCACTCGTCACACAGTCACAACAGCTGGGGGGATCCGTCGTCGCCAGAAACAATGGGTGCTGCCCGATCGTCTTGGGGCCAGCGGTCCAGAACGATGACCAGTAGGTCCCGGGAGAGTCGACGCTGCCGCCGATGACGGCCGCCGGATAGATCGCGTCTCGCAGCTCGGTGGCGACCGCGTCGAAGTTGAGCTCGGCGCCACTGAACTCAACCGCCGTCCGGTTGCTCAGGACGGAGGTCAACAGCCCCGAGCCGTCAGACAGCTGATGCGCTGGCTCGCCCGCCGAAGAGGCGGCGACGACGCTCACCTTCTTGACCACTTCGCTGGCTGCGTTACTGGCCGTGGCGGCGGCGATGAGCTGCTCGCCAAAGGGGCCGCTGTGGCTCGCGTCCAGGATGACGACCCAGCTGCAGCCTCGAGAAGCACCGACCACTTCGAAGAGGCCCGTAGCATCCAGATAGTCGCCCGAGGAATCGACCTTCCCACGATCGATGCCCGCTGTGACGAGCGCCTCCTCTTTGAGGACCAGGCCGCGCTCCGGGTGCGCGTGACCGGTGAAGTAAAAGAGCACCTCGTCGCAGCACTCGAGCTCGGCCCCTGCGATCGCCGCGTTAAGATCGTCGCGGCTGATAGAGCCACCGGCGTCAGCCTGCAACACGTGTGCGTCGGCGTCGGCGATCCCGATCCCGCCCAGCCCGCTCCATGCGCGCACGTCGGCGAGGTCTTTGGCCTGCCCGGCCGCGGTGACGGTGTCTCCATAGGCTTCGCCCGCGACGGCGATGAGAACTCGCTTGGGGGTGCAGCTGTTGCCTGGCTCAGACGGGACCTCGGGCGCCGGCGTCTCTTTGGCGAGCACCGCTGAGGCCTCGATCTCGCTGAGGACCGAGTCAAGGCCAGATGGGCCGGCCCGGCGGACGTCCGCCGCCCGGGTCTCGGCCAGCGTGAGCCGCCAGGGGGCGTCGCCTACCAGAGCCGGCGGCAGCGTCGTCGGGCCGACGTCGAGCACGGTCCCATCATCCGCGACGGACAGGAGCAGCCCCTCATGGTAGTGGCGCGAAGTCGGTTGGAGGTCGCACCAGAACAGCCACCCTCCGGACGCCTCGAAGACCAACCGTCCGGCGGCGTCGAAGACCGGTGTCAGCTTGGTGAGCTTGGATCCGAACTCATAGAGCGCCGGGGTCTGACGTTCGTCGGTGACCTCCAACTCCACATAGCGAGCGCGGACGGCGGCTGCGATGGCGTCGAGCTGTTCGTCGGATGGCGGCGTCCCGGTATGGTCTGGACAGCCACTGGCCAATAGAGACGAGACGATGCACAGCACCGCTGTCCGCATCGCGCGCGACATAAGCTACCTCTCTGCACGTCCGTAGGCGAGGACCTGTATCGTCCCAGTCAGCGGCGTCGAAGTCCAGACGGACTGTTCGACCTCGAGGAGCGACTCGGGCCGTCCCCCGCCTCCAACCCCCATGACGCGCCCGGATAAACATTTCGGGAGCCGTCGGGCACCGGACGTCGGTGCCACGGGAAAGGGTCGCGGGTCTCCATTGCGGCTGCGGGTCGTCTTCACATCTGATGACCCGTGATCGCACCAACCACACCTGCAGCGATCGTCACGCCACATCGAGCAAGCGCTCCGGACATGCCTGTCGTCCGGAGCTTGCAACGACGCCATGAGCTCTACAGATAAAAGCGAACCTGCTTCGCGCTTCGTGCGTACAAAGGCAGCTCAATCGGTCGACGCGAGACCACACACCAACCCCTGATCATCGTGACGAGATGACACAACCGATGGTGTCGTCGAACGACGTGCTCTGAACCCTCGCGTCCTCCCCTCCCTGATGGCGGGAGACGCCCAGACACCACTACTGATAACGACGCCTCATGCTGCGACGATCGCTCGTGCTGATCACCACACTCTTGCTGGGCTGTTCCGCTGAAAACCCGAGCTCCACACCGGCTGATACGGTCGCCTTCGAGGCAGACGACAGCGGTGACGCCTTGGGCGCCGGTACTGTGGGCGTCACGATCGACGACGGCGGCACGACGAGTGACAATGAACAAGGTCCGGACGGCGATGGTGCGGGTACCGACGACGCCGCTGACAGCGACCAGGCTGATGCCCCTGAGGGGAGCCAAGACGGCACCTCGACAGACACCGTAGGTCCGACTTCAGACGCCGCCGCGATGGGCGATAGTGACCTTGGCTTGGGTACCGAGGACGGTTTTGACCACGACGCACCCGACGACGGCGAGAGCAGCGACGCCACCGAGACGAGTGATGGCGGAGCTGTCGGCTGCACCGGCGCCACCACCAAGCCCTGCGGCACCGACGAGGGGCAGTGCGTTGCAGGCACGCAGACCTGCGACGCGGGGCAGTGGGGCGCACGCGAGGGCGGCGTGGCGCCCACCACCGAGAGCTGCTCGGGGCTCGATGAGGACTGCAACGGCCTCACCGACGACGCGCTGACCGCGCCCCTCGCCGCAGTCCAGGACGGCGTGTGCGCAGGGGCCGCCAAGGTCTGCGATGGAGCCGGTGGGTGGGCCGAGCCCGACTACACCGCGCACAGCCAAGACTTCGGCGACGAGCTCTGCGACGGCGCCCTGGATGAAGACTGTGATGGTGCCGTCGATGAGGACTGCACGCCGCCGGATCCCTTCGACATCGGCAGCTGCTCGGGAGTGGCCTGGACCGCCGAGGAAGCGCTCGACGTTCTCGACGGGCAGCAGCGCGTCCTGCTGGCGTCCACCGTCGCCAAAGAGCGCGCCTGCGCTGGGGGTGTATGCGGCGGGCCATTCTGGGACTGGGACATCAAATTCCTGGCCTACTCCGGCGGGGCGACCACCAACTGTAAGTACATGATGGCCAACATGAACCTGGTGCTCTACAACGACAATGGGGTGCCGCGGCTGTCGATCCAGCACAAGACCTTCAGCTCCGGTGGGTATCCCGACGACTACGACGACGGGGACGGTCTGATCTACGGCATCCCGGTAGGGAGCCCTTACAGCTATCCTCACCTCTACGCCCACGACGCCAACCCGAGTGGGAACAACTACTCGGATCTGGATCTGCAGGTGAAGTTCACCACCCTCACCATGGGAGACGGCTGTCTGCGCTGGTCCGCCGAACCATTCGCCGTCGCCCTGACCAACGACTGGGCGATGCTTTTCGAATGGTAGGCTCGTCCTGCCGGCCCAAATGGTGGGCGGCCCCTCGGCGACAGGCGACAGGCGACAGGCGACTGCGCTGCGCTGCGGAGCTGGCCCCGCCAGTGTCCTGCGTGGAAGGCGCGTTGGGTCATTCGGAAGCGCCACGGTCGGATCGAGGTGCGACGACGAAGGACTGGCAGCGCCAGTTCGAGGAGGAGCAACCCAGAGTCGGACCGAGAGACCTGGATGAGGCGGGCTAACCCGGATAATTCATGGAACTTCGA
>JAAZYN010000203.1 GCA_014239625.1 Myxococcales bacterium
GCCCGGGACTCGAGCTCACATCAGCGCATGCAACCCATCGAGACGCTCGGCGCCCAGAGCCGTCGCGAACACCCCGCTCCCCGGCTGGGCTGGGTCCATCCCCCTGGCGAACAGATACAGCACCCCGCCAAAGTGCTGCTCGGCCCGATACCCGCTCAGCCGCTCTTTCAGGTACCGGTGCAGCGCCAGCGCGTAGACGTGATACTGCAGCACGTAGTGGGCCGACTGCATCATCTCCTCCAACCCGGCCGCACCGTAGGCCTCCCACGTCTCGCCGAGCTTGTTGCTCTTGTGGTCCACCACCCACCACGCGCCCTCGTGCTCGAAGACCAGGTCGATGCTTCCCGTCATGAACCCGTGTAGCGGCGGGAAGCCCAGCGTCCGGCAGCGCTCGGCGTAGCTCTCCGGCAGCGCCTTCGCCAACGCGCCGGGTGTCAGCCTCGCCGCCCCGGCCTCGAAGCCACCGGCCACCGGGAACATGAAGTCCAGCTCGTTGAGCCGCCTCGCCTTGGCGATATCCGCCAGACGACACCCCGGGCCTACGCCGCCCTCGCTCAGCAGCGGCGCGTCGATCATCGCCGCCAGCCCCCTCTCCAGCTGCTCTCCCTGCTCCGCCGGGAACCCGTGCGCCGCCATCTGCGCGTCCACCACGGCCCGCAACTGCTCGGGCCGCTGGAAGTCGTGCAGCTCCAGAATCTTGTGGACCAGGTTCCCGGTCCCTCGCCCTCCCGGGAAGTCCCACAGCGTGACCCGCTGGTCGGCCGCTGCCGCTCCCCCGACCTCCAGCTCCTGCACCTCGTCCCGGTCCGCCGACGGCGGCGGCGCCACCGCCCCGTGGTGATCGGGCGCAAACCTCACCAGGCTCGTGAAGCTCGCCCTGCGCCACTCATCGTCCAGCTTCTCGAGGCGCGTCACGACCCTCTCGCTCAGCGTCGCCCTGTCCTCCGGGAGGCTCCACTGCGGCCCCTCGCCCCCCAGCTCCCAGAGCCCCACCTGCGACAGCCCGATCTGCGGATGATTGGCCAGCTCCTCCAAGTCGGGCCTCATGCGGTCGTCGCTGAACGTCCTCCCCCCCACGTCCTTCAGGTCCGACCCCGGCCTCTGGTGCAGCAACCACGCCAACGGCGCGTCCTTACCGTCCGCCCCCGCCCAGTACACCGTGCACCGATGCTTGGCCCGCGTCATCGCCACGTAGGCCATCCGCAGGTCCTCCTGCCGCTTCTCGTGCGTGTGCTGCTCGAGGTTTTCGGGCCGCCGCTTCGTCCCCAGGTCCACCTTCACGCGATCCCCATCGTCGGGGTCGTGAAACGTCAGGTTGGGCTCGTCCTCGTCCCTCACGTACACCGCCCGCCACAACCACGGGCACCACACCAGCGGGAACTCCAACCCCTTGGACTTGTGCATCGTCAGCACCTGCACCGCCTCGCCCTCACCCTCCAGCCGCAGCGTCGCCTCCTCGTCCTCCAGCCCCGGCGCCCCGCGCTTGAGCCACGCCACCACACCGGCCGGCCCCAACCGCTTGCGGCGCGAGGTCGCGTCGATGACGTCCCCCAGATGCGCGAGGTCGGTCACCCTCCGCGGCCCCGCTCTTTGTCGCAGCAACCGCGCCTCGACCCCATCGTCCTCCAACATCTTCTGGAACGCCGCCCGGAACCCCTTGGACACCCACAGGTCATGCCACCCCCGCAGTCCCCCCGCGTGCCGGTTCCAAGCCTCCAGGCTCCCCTCCATCGCGACGATGTCATCGGCCGTACGCCCCATCAGCGGCGTCACCAGCGCCGAGCGCACCAATCGGGCGTCTTGCGGCGCCGCCATCGCCTCCAACACCCGCGTCAGCGGCTTCAACAGCGGACTCTTGGTCACCGACGCGTCCACGCTGTGGCGCACCGCCGGCACGCCCGCGTTCAACAGCTCCTGTTGAACCGCCGCCGCCTGCTTGTTCGAGCGGGTCAACACGGCGCAGTGACGCGGCCCTACCTTTACCGGGCCATCGGCCTCCGGGTCGTCGATGACCAGCCCCTCGCCGAGCGTCGCGACGATATCCGCCGCCACCAAACCCGGCAGCTTCCGTTCGAGCTGCCCCGAGAGTCGTCTCCGCACATGACCGCCCTTGCGGTCCTCCATCTGCACCCATCGCAGGCGCAAGACGGGCGCCTTGGCACCTTTGAGCCGGCTCAGCGGCCTCGCGGCCTCTACGCGATAGTAGCCTATCTCCTCGTCAAGAAAGGCCTTCTGGAGGCCAACACGGCCCCACAGGTGGTTCAGCGCGTCGACCAGATGGCCGTCGCTACGCCAGTTTCGCTTCAGCGCATCCTCGACCTCGGCCTCCCGTTTCGCGGTCCGGTACGTGAAGATATCGCCCCCTCGGAAGGCATAGATCGCCTGCTTCGGATCCCCCACCATCAGCAGCCGGTCCGCAAAGCACGCCTCGAAGATGGCCCACTGCACCGGGTCGGTGTCCTGGAACTCGTCCACCAGCACGTGGCGGTAGGCGTCCCGCAGCTTCTGCCGCAGCCTCGGCCCGGCCGTCGGATGCTCCAGCGCGTCGCGCACGTTGGTCAGCTGGTCCCGATAGGTCCACTCGTCGCGGTCTCTGAGCCGCCGCGGAAGCCTCTCGCGCACCGTCGCGATGAAGGCGTGCTGGAGGCCCAGGCGCCACCCCTCGACCGCCGCGCCCATCCGCCGATGGACGTCGATCAGGGTCTCATTGGCGTCAAAGATCTCGTGCTCGAGATCCTTGCCGGGCATCAGCGCCTTTTGGACGTAGGCTCGCGAAAAGCGCTCCAGAAACCCGAGCACCGGAGTGCCTACGCCGGGATCGTCGAACCACTTGGTCAGCGCAACCTCTGCCTTTGTCGTGTTGCCCTTGGCGAAGCCGTTTCGGCCCGCGCCGGCCCTCTTCCAGACGAAGCCACCTGTCAACAGGGCGTCGATGACCTCGGAGCGCCCGCGCTTCCAAACGCGCGTCGCGTCCTCCACCGCCTCGTCCCACTCCGAAAGATCGGGGATGGGCTCGCGCGAACCCGACGGCAGAAACAGCAGCTCCGGATCCGCCGCCATCTCCCCTAACTTCCTCAACGCTTTGGGCGTAAGATCCGCCGCGTCCAGCGCGCGCTTCAGCGTCGTCGGTGCCCCGTGGAACTCCGCGCGCCAGAAGTCCTCGACGATCTCGTTCAGGTACTCCCTCGCCTCCCCGATGACGGTGGCCCCCAGCGGCGCCATGCACTCGAAGGCGAACCGCTCCAACGTGCGGGTGCAGAACCCATGGATGGTCGAGATGGCCGCATCGTCAAAGTCCACGATTCCCTGACGCAGCCGCTGCCGCTTGTGGCCGCTGGCCTCCAGCAGGCCCTTCTGCAGCCGCGCGCGCACCCGGCTCCGAAGCTCCGCCGCCGCCGCCTTGGTGTAGGTCACCACCAGGATCCGGTCGATGGGGATCCCGTCATCCGCAACCAGGCCCACGACGCGCTCGGCGATCGTGTAGGTCTTGCCCGTCCCCGCGCTGGCTTCGAGGAGCTTCATCCCGTCTCCCTCCCGCCCATGAGTGGGGCCGTGATGGTCCACGCGAGACGCGCGAAGGTCCACCCGTCGTGAATCGGCACGTTGGCCTTGGGGTGGTACGGCTTGGTCCACTTGTGCGGAAACACATGTGCCCAATAGGGGTCCGCCCCGAAGCGGGGGGGCCAGCGTACACGCCCGCTGGCCTCGCGGAAGAGGTCCCATGGGTCGTCGCTATGGATCTCTCGGGTGACCTGATACCAGGACTCGCTCGTGCCGGGTAAAAACAGCAGCGGCGCCCGATGCGCCAACTCGTAGAGCCCCACGAACGTCTCCAGGTGCTCGCTCGCCTCACGAGCTGCAATCGGCGCCCAGCGATAGTGCGGCCGCTTCCCCTTGCCCACGATGTGGCTCACCATCGGGTGCCCCGCCGCGCACAGCAGCAGATGCGTCAGCCACACCTCCAGCTGGTGCTTCGCGCGGGGAGCGCCCGACCGATACATCACGTGCCCCTGACGGTAGAGGCGCTGGACCCGCCCCACGAGGGTCTTCCCGCCCACCGGCAGCTCCACGTCCACCGGCGGACGGGGCTCACCGATCAGGGGACGCACCCGCTCGGCGATGTCCTCAGCCTCCCCGACCAGCTTGAGCCACACCGACGCCCCCTGCATCGCCGGCGGCAGCCGCCCCGACCGCCGCATGCGATCGAACGCCGGGCCGTCCTTCGCCAGGTCCTCGCCCGCCAGCGCCCAGCCCAGCAGCCGCTCTAGCACCGCCCACTCTTCCAGGCTGTCGAGCGCGTAGGCCTCCCGATCGGCGACCGTGTCCTCGTCCTCGTACCAGGAGATGCCCAGCCGCCGCACATAGAAGAACTGCAGCGGGTTCTTGAGGCACTTGATGAGGTCCTGCAGCTCGACGTGCGGGCCCAGCTCCACCGGCTCCAGCACCTGCGCGTGCATCGGAGGCGCCACCTCGGGCGCCCTCCGGCCGACGCGATAGGCCTCCGCCGCCGCACGATGCCGCCGATCGAAGCTCTGCACGGGCCCGGTCCCGTCGAAGTGGGCGGGGTGGAACGACTGCAGCTTGTGGCGCCGCTCGACGCGCTCTCGCGGCGCCCCCATCGCCTCCAGGACGTCCAGCAACTCGGCCACCGGCACCGCCGGCGGCATCTCGCGCCCGTCCGAAGGGCGCTGCCCCGAGTAGGTCAGGATCAGCGTCTCGCGCGTCGCCAGCATGGCCTCCAGGAACAGCGCGCGGTCGTCCTCGCGCATGCTCCTGTCGCCCGACCTGGGTTCGCTCGCCATGCGGTCGAAGCTGCGTTTCGCCCCCCGCCGCGGATAGCTCCCGTCGTCCATCCCCAGCATCGCGATGACCTTGAACGGGATGCTCCGCATCGGCACCAGCTGGCAGAACGTCACCGCCCCGGTCAGAAAGCCCCGCCCCGGCTCTCGCAGCGAAAAGCGCCCCGCCAGCAGCTTTCGCACCGTCGCCAGCTCCATGGGCTCGGTGATGCCCGCGGCCGCCGCCCCGTCCACCCACTCGGCCAGGCCGGTGACGACCTGCTGCCGCTGCCAGCGCCGCTCCGGAGGCACCCCGGTGAGGCTGTCGAGGACCGCCACCAGCTCGGTGTGCCACGCCTCCAACGAGCGCGGCGCCCGCAACGCGACCGTGCGCTCCAGCAGCTGCTCCAGGAAGTCCACCACCCGGCTCAGCACCGCGCGCTCGCTCTTTCCCTCCACGTCGCCGGCTGCCACGACGTCCAGCAGAAACGCCTCGTCGTCGTACATCGCCTGGCCCATCAACAGCCGGTCGATGGCATAGCGCCAGGTGTACTCCTCCTCGGCGGGTTGTTCCTCCTGCTCCCGATGCGCCGCGTCCACGCCCCAACGCGCCCCGGCGTTGGTCAACAGGGCGCGGATCTCGGGAAGCTCGTCGGGCGCCAACTCGAAGCGCGCCCGCACCGGCTCGGCGGCCAGCAGGTCCAGGACGTCCGAGGCGTACAGACGCGAATCCGCCAGGTCCAAGACCGTCAGCAGGGCCTCGGCCACGGGGTTGTCGCTGCGGATGCCGCGGTCGGCGACGCTGTAAGGGATACGTTTGGGCTCATCGTCGTCGAAGACCGCGTGGATGAGCGGCGCGAAGGTCTCGATGTCGGGCGCCATCACCAGCACGTCGCGCGGCTCCAACCTGGGGTCCTCGAACAGCTCGAACAAGACGTCGCGCAAGACCTCCAGCTGACGCTTGGGGCCAGCGCAGGCGTGGACCTGCAGGGACGGGTCGGTAGCGGTCACCGCGGACGGCGCGCGATTGGCCAGCAGGTCGGACTGGAGGGTGCCAAGGAGGGTCGGCGGTGGGGCCTCAGGGCTTGGGTGGGGCGGCGTGACCGCGTCGGGGGCGACGTCGGCGATGGCCCTGTCGAAGTGGGCGGCCTGGGCACCGAGCGACTCCAGCAGCGGGTGATGGGCGACGGCGCCCATCCTCCATTGCCGCGACGGCGCGATGAGCAGCATGTGGACATCGCGCACCCGCGCCAGGGACGCCAAGATCTGGAGCTGTACCCGGGGGAGCACGCCCACGGTGAACGCCGCGACCCGTCCCGGCAGCCCGGCGGGAGCGGGCTGGTCAGCCAGGGTGAAAGCCACGCGTTGGGCCAGGGTGGCGGGGTCGGGCACGGGGCAGGCGGCCTGGACCTCGCGAAAGAGGGCCGCATCCCATGCGTCCCGCTCGGCGCCGTCGGTCCAATCGGCCAGCAGCTCGGGGCGATACAGGGCGTAGCGCTCGAAGCAACCGGCCAGGGTCTCGGCCAGCTCCAGGCGGCGCCGCTGGAGGCCGCCCTCAGGGGCATCCGGGAGCCAATCCCCCACCGGTTTCAGCTCGGGCGCGTCCGTCATGCGATTGAGAGCGCTCAGCACGTGCCAGCGCAGCAGATCGCGGGACCAGACCCTGGCGTCGTACTCCTCGCCCAGGACGGTCCGGATGATGGCGCGGCTGAACTCGGCCGGCTGCGGGAACCAGACGTTGGCGCAGATCCCGTTGTGCTGGGCCAGTCGCATCGAGAGCCAGCGCTCGAGGCCGCGGGAGTGGACCATCACGGCGTCGCGAGCGAACGGCGACGAGGTCGGAGCGCGGAGGATGTCGGCCAGAATAGCCACCAGGTCGTCGGCGCGATGGCTGCGATGCAGGTGCAGCTG
>JAAZYN010000204.1:0-3178 GCA_014239625.1 Myxococcales bacterium
CGGCTCGGGGTCGACTCGGCGTCGAGCAGGGCCACCGCCGCCAGCACCATGCCCGGGGTGCAGATCCCACACTGCGCTCCGTTTTCTTGGACGAAGGCTGCCGCCACGGCTTGGTTCTGCGGGTGCGCGCTGACCCCCTCGATGGTCTCTACGTCGGCCCCGGCGACCTGGGCCAAGGGGACGAGACACGCGTTGACCAGGACCCCGTCGATGAAGACCGAGCAGGCCCCGCACTCCCCTTCGCCGCATCCTTCCTTGGTGCCGGTGAGGCCGCATGTGGTCCGGAGCACGTCCAGAAGGCGCGCCATGGAGTGGTCCTCGACGGTGGTCTCCCGACCGTTGAGGGTGAACGTCACCGATGTGATGCTCATGCTGCACCTCCCATCGCCTCGAAGATCCGTTCGGGCACGGCTGGGCAGCGGTCCAGCTCTATCCCCAGGGCGTCGCAGACCGCGTTGATGACCGCTGGCGCGGGTCCATCCATGGGCAGCTCACCGACCCCCTTGGCCCCCGAGGGACCATATTCGAAGGGGACCTCTTTGAAGAACACGCGTATCTCGGGAAGGTCCGACGCGGTCGGCATGATGTAGTTGGTCATCTGATTGTTCCACATCTTGCCGTCACGCCACTTGACCTCTTCGTACAGCCCCAACCCGATGGCTTGAGCGACCCCACCCTCGACCTGGCCGGCGGCCAACACCGGGTGGATCACCTTGCCGATGTCTTGCAGCGCCACGAAGTCTTCGACCCGCGCCTCGCAGGTCACCGTGTCCACGCTCACCTCCGCCACGTAGACCGCCCATCCGTAGGCGGCGTAGGCCGATCCCTGGTAGGTCGTGTCGTCCCACTGGATGCCGGGCGGCGGGCTATACGTCACCTTCACGAGAAGATCCCCGTGCTGGGCGATGTAGGCCGCGCAGGCTTGGGCGAAGGCGTCCGCGTCGTAGCCCGCCTCGAGATGCCCCGAACCCAAGAGCTTGTCTCTCACCTGCAGGGCTGCGCGCTCCACCAGCTTGCCGACGACCATGGTCGTGCGGGAGGCCACCGTCGGCCCGCTGTCGGGGACCGCCGCGGTGTCGGGTTGGGCGATCACCACGTGGTCGTACGGAAGGCTCAGCGCCTGAGCGGCGATCTGGGCGAAGATCGTGTGGCTGCCTTGTCCAATCTCGGTCGACGCAGCCAGGATCTCCACGCGCCCGTCGGCGTGGCCCCGGGCGTGCACCACCGAGGCGAGATGCACCTCGCCGGAGCCGGTGAACCCGCTGCCATGGTAGAAGGTGACCAGGCCCATGCCACGCTTGACGGTCTGCCCAGGCTCGGCGTTGCTCACCTGAAAGCGCGCCTTTTTTTCAGCCCAGCCCGCCTTATCCAGCGCAAACGACAGCAGCGCTGGGAGGTCGATCTCCTCGTCGATCACCTGGCCGGTCGCGGTGGTGTCGCCGCGTGACAGCAGGTTGCGACGCCTGAACTCGTCGGGCGCGAGCCCGGCCGCCGCGGCGCATTTATCGATGTGGCGCTCGAGCGCAAAGATCGATTGGGGTGCGCCGAACCCTCGAAACGCCCCGTGGGGCGGAAGGTTGGTGGCGGTGCTGCGGCCGCGGATGCGGATATGATCGCACTTGTACGGGCCCGACGCGTGGATGAGCCCTCGGGACAGCACGACCGGAGTCAGAGTGACGTAGGCGCCGGCGTCAATCACGAAGTCCACCTCCATCGCCAGCAGCGCGCCGTCCGCGTCAAGTGCTGTGCGGTGGCGTGTCACGGAGGGGTGTCGCTTGGTCGTCGCGACCATGTCTTCAGCACGGTCGTATACGATCTTGACCGATCGTCCCGCCTTTCGAGCGAGCAGCAGCGCGTGCCCGGCGATCATCGAGGGGTACTCTTCTTTGCCGCCAAAGCCACCGCCGGTGACCGCTTGGATGACGCGAACCTTGTCCGCTGGCAGGTCAAAGAGTCGCTTGATGGCCTTCTGGACGTAATAGGGGCACTGCAGGGACCCCTCGAGGGTCGCGCCGGTGGCGTCGTCCCAGGAGCCGATCATGCCTTGAGGCTCGATGTAGAGTTGCTCTTGCGCGCCGGTCTCGTATTCCCCTTCGACGATGGTGTGGGCGCCTGCCCAGACCGAGTCCACATCACCTTTGTCGATGAGGTATTCTTTCTGGAGGTTGTCGTCGCCCCAGATCACGGTCTCGCCGGCCAGCGACTCCTGGATCGTGAAGACCGCGGGGGCCTCGTCGATCTCGATGACCACGTCCTTTCGCGCCTGCTCGAGCACGTACTTGTCGGCGTGAGCCAACAGCAGGACCGGCTCTTCGGCGTGATTGACGAAGCCATCGGCGAGATACGGCTGGTCGTCGACCATCAGCGTGACCACGTTCAACCCACCCATGTCACCGATGTCTCGAGCGGTGACCACGACGACCTCGTCCCAGGGGGTGTCGCCCTCGAACCGAATGTCCGCGATGCGCCCGCGCGGCCTCGGCGAGCGCACGGTGGCGCCGTGGAGGATCCCTTCTCGCGGCAGATCGTCCACATACTGGGCGACTCCGCGGACCTTATCCATGCCTTCTTTGCGCGGGACGCGGGCCCCGACCAGCTCGGTCACTGGCTTACCTCCTGTGGGCGGCAGTGCCCGACGATGCTGCTGATCCGCCTCGACGCTGTCAATGCAGGGTTTGCTCAGGGCGCACTCGACAGCGCCCTGGCCTGATCGATCGACGCCGCGCACCGGAAGCCGAAGTGGTGGAACGGTCGGTTCTTGGGCACGTGAGGCCGTCGATGATAGCCCGTCGCCGCGCACTTCGGCCAAAACCAGCTGCCCCCGCGGACCACCTTGTGGGTGTGGCCACGGCACGCCCGGGCGCCGTCACAGGGGCCTTTGGGATCTTTGCCTCGGCACGCGTCGCCGCAACGCTTCCAGCTCCAGCTGTACCAGTCGGCGACCCACTCCTCGGCGTTGCCGACCATATCGTAGAGGCCGTAGCGGCCCACGGGCTTCGAGCCGACGACGAAGGGGCGCCCGATGCTGGCCTTTTTTCCGTAGGTGCCCTTCTTCGTCTTCTGGCGGACGCCGCAGCTGGTGCGTCGCTTGGCGTTTCGGATCACCGCTCGATCGCAGTCCGCCTCTTCGTTGCCCCAGGGGTTGATGTCTCCGTCCGGTCCTCGGGCCGCTTTCTCC